>JAYRLX010000258.1:0-5683 GCA_041905125.1 Caulobacter sp.
TGGAAGATGGGCAGCGTGATCGACTTCGCTCCTCAGCTGAAGCCGGCGGCCGACTACGACGTCGGCGAGGTGTCGGCCACCCTGACCGAGGCCAACGCCGTCATGGGCAAGGCCGGCGGCATCCTGGCCTTCGCGGCGCCGAAGATGAGCGGGATCGTCTTCGAAAAGGCGGCTGGCGGCGTCGTCGTCTTCGGCGACGGCCGCACCGCGCCTCTGCCGACCATCGCCATGGGACCCTATTTCCGCCCCGGCGACTTCAAGGGCGCCGCACGGGTAAAGTTGACAAAAACACCGACTAGGGTCGCCTTCTACAGCGGGAAGAAATAAGGGGCTGCGGCGTCTGAACGGTGTTTACTTGTCCGGGCGAGGCAGTCTAGCTATCCGCAACATCATTTCGCGCAAAGGGAGATCGCGCTTATGGCCACCATCCAGGAAATCACCGATCGCATCAAAACCGCCGTCGGCGACGACAGCGGCCTGGGCAAGAGCCTGAAGTTCGATCTGAAGGACGCCGGCGTCATCCACATCGACGGCGGTTCGGTGACCAATGAAGACAAGCCGGCCGATCTGACCATGACGCTGGCGCTGGACGACCTGCTGGCCATCGGCGAAGGCAAGCTGGACCCGACCATGGCGGTCATGACCGGCAAGCTGAAGCTGTCGGACATGGGCGTGGCCATGGCCCTGCAGCCCAAGATGGGCGCCCTGTTCTCGAAGATGCGCTGAGCCTGATGGCGGAACCGGCCTATCTGGTCTCGATCCCCGCGGCCCCGGTTCCAGATCACGGCAAGGCTGATTGGTTCCGCGGCGCGGAGGGGGCGACCCTCCGCGCCGCGAGCTTTTTCCCGGAAGACCCGGCGCGCGGGACCGTGGTGCTCAGCCCCGGTCGGACCGAGCCAATCGAGAAGTATTTCGAGGTCGTCGAAGACCTGTTGGCGCGCGGCTTCGCCGTGCTGCTGCACGACTGGCGAGGGCAGGGGCTTTCGGCGCGCAGCCTGCCCGACCGTCTGAAGGGTCACGCCCGGGGCTACCAGCCCTTCCTGGCCGACTACGAGGCGCTGCTTGATACCTTTGAGGCGCGACTGCCCAAACCCTGGATCGCCATGGGTCACTCGATGGGCGGCTGCCTGACCTTGCTGGCCCTGGCCAAGGGAGAGGCGCGCTTTTCGGCTTGCGTGCTGTCGGCGCCGATGCTGGGCGTCAATACCGGCGGTGTCCCGCCCTGGGCGGCGGTCGCTCTGTCCTGGACGCTGTCCCGGCTTGGCTGCGCCGGCCGCTATGTCAGCGCCGCCTACGATCCCCTGACAACGACTTTCGAAGCCGACAAGCTGACCCACGACCGCTCGCGTCACGATCGCTATCGGGCGCAGCTGACAGCTGACCCGCGCATCGCTCTCGGCGGTGTGACCTGGGGCTGGCTGGATTTCGCCGTGTCGGCCTGCGCCTCACTGGCCCGTCGGGGCTCTGTGGAGGGGCTCGACATTCCCGTCACGATCGTTGGCGCCGAGCTGGACGACCGCGTGCTCAATCCGACGTCAAAGGCGATCGCTGATCGGCTGCCGCAGGGACGCTACGTCGAGGTCCCCGGCGCCTTCCACGAAATCCTGATCGAGACAGACTCGCGCCGGGCGATCTTCTGGAAGGCGTTCGACGAGACGGTCGACGCCGTCGCGCCTATTTCGCCGAACGTCGGAGGCTGACCAGCGCCTCGTCCAGCGGACGACGATCGCCCGAGATGACCATCTGACCGCCGTTCGGGCCGATCGTCTCGCCGCGCCAGTTGGTGACCATGCCGCCGGCGGCCTCGACCACGGGGATGGCCGCCTCGATGTCCCACGACTTGAGGCCCGCCTCGATGACCATGTCCATCTTGCCCATGGCGACCATGGCGTAGGCGTAGGCGTCGCAGCCCAGGCGGGCCAGCTTGGCCGCCGCGCGCACCTGCAGCCAGGCGCCGCGCTCGGCGCCGTCGAAGCAGGCGTCGGGATCGGTGGTGGCGATCACCGCATCGTTCAGATTGGCGCACTCGCGCACCTGGATCGGCGCGCTTTGGCCGCGGGCGATCAGGCGCGCGCCGCCGGCGTGGCCGATGAACAGTTCATCGGTGAAGGGCTGGCCGATCGAGCCCAGCACCGGGCGACCGTTGTGGCGCAGGCCGATCAGCGTCGTCCACAGCGGCAGGCCCGAGATGAAGGCGCGCGTGCCGTCGATCGGGTCCAGGACCCAGACGAACTCGGCGTCTGGGCGATCCTCGCCGTATTCCTCGCCGATCACGCCGTGTTCGGGATAGCGCTCGGCGATCAGCTTCCGAATCGCCGCTTCCGCGCCGCGATCGGCCTCGGTCACCGGATCGAAGGCCCCGTGGGTGTCGCGGGGCAGGTTCTTGCCCGCGCCCTTGTCCTCCAGGCCGTGGTCCGCCCGGAAAAGCGGGAGGATGGCGGCCGCGGAAGCCTTGTTCAGGTCGATGACGAAGGCGTCGAGCGCCGCGAGCCGATCAGCGGAAAGAGTCATGCGCGCGGGTTTAGCTTTCCAGCCGCCGCCGCGCCACGCCTTTCCGCGCGTATCGGTTGCGTGGCGGACCTAGGCTTCCACCAGTTCGCCGCCATGCAGCGATTTGGCGAGGTCCAGAAGACGCCGGCGCGGGCGCTCGCCCAGCAGATAATACGCGCGGACCAGGTCCAGCGTCTCCTTGCGCGCGAACATCTCGCCGCTCTCGGCCGCTTCGCCGACCATCTCGCGTCGGATCGCCGAGAGGCCGTCGTAGAAGTAGCCGACCGGCACCTCCAGCGCCTCGGCCAACTGCCAGAGCCGCGCGGCGGAGATGCGATTGGCGCCGCACTCGTACTTCTGGATCTGTTGAAAGCGCACGCCGACCGTTTCGGCCAACTGCTGCTGCGTCAGACCCAGCAGACGGCGACGCCGACGCAGGCGCTTGCCCAGGTGGACGTCGATGTCGTTACCCATGGAACTTCTTGCCCCCTTAACCTTCTCCCGTACCGAAACGGAACGAGACGCCCGACCAGCCGCAAATCGCGTGCCGTTGCGCGAAGCGGCCGGCCAAGCCTACTAAGGGCGCATGTCTGAGAAGCGTCGGCCTTGGGTGCAGGATCTGCTGTGGCGGTTGGAAGCCTTCGGCTTTGACCTCTTCATCGGGGCGGTGCGCCTGATGGGCGTGGATCGCGCCTCCGATTTCGGCGGCTGGCTGGGCAAGACGTTCGGGCCGATGAGCGGCGCGCATAAGGTCGCCACGCGCAATCTGAAACTGGCCTTCCCCGAAAAGGACGCCGCCTGGCACGCTCGGATCCTGGACGAGCAGTGGGAGGGCCTGGGCCGCTCGTTCGCCGAGTTCCCGCTGATGGACAAGATCCTGCCGTCCACGGGGCGGGTCGAGGTCGTGGGCAAGGAGCGTCTGGAAGAGATCGCCCGCGACAGGATCCCCGTCGTCTTCGTCTCGGGTCACCTGTCGAACTGGGAAGTCATGCCGGCGGCCATCGTCGACAGCGGCGTGATCTGCGAGATGACCTATCGCGCGGCCAACAACCCCTATGTCGACAAGCGCATCAAGGACAGCCGCTTCCGCTACGGCGTTCGCCTGTTCGCGCCCAAGGGCGGCGACGGCGCGCGCGAACTGCTGGAAGGCATGAAGGAGGGGCGCTCGGTCGCCCTGATGAACGACCAGAAGTTCAACAGCGGCGTGGCCGCGCCGTTCTTCGGCCATGACGCCCGCACCGCGCCGGGGCCGACGCGCCTGGCGATCCGCTTCGGCACGGTCCTGCAGCCCATGTCGGTGCAGCGGTTGAAGGGCGCCCGCTTCCGCGCGGTGGTGCACGAGCCGATCGTTCCGCCCAAGACCGGCGACCGCACGGCCGACATCGAGGCGGGCGTGCGGATGATCAACGCCTTCATGGAAGACCGCATCCGCGAGCGGCCGGCCGAGTGGTTCTGGGTGCACCGTCGCTGGCCGAACGAGGTCTACGCCGCCCTGGCCGAGCGCGAGCGGGCCGAACTGCCGACGACCTAGATTTCGACGGTGTCGCTGGACGCTTCGCCCGAGTCCGCCTCGCCGGCCCGGCGGAAGGGGCCTTTGTGCGATGGGTCGTTGCGGCGTCGGCGGCAGGGACCGAAATAGTCCGGCGAGCGAATGAACGGACGCGGGTGGAAGATCACGGTGTTGATCCGGTCCAATAGGGACCGCGCGGTGACCGGCTTGACCACGATCTCGGTGACGCCGGCGTCGCGCGCTTCGAACACGCGATGCCGTTCGGCGAAGCCGGTCAGCATGATGATCGGCAGGAAGGGGTCGACGCTGTCGTCCGCGTTGCGGACCAGATGGGTGAACTGCACGCCGTCCAGCGGGCTCATCTTGAAGTCGACGATCGCGATGTCCGGACGCCAGTCCCGCAGCACCTGCAGCGCCTCGGCGCCGTCCATCGCTTCGCGGATCTGCCGCGCGCCCACGCCCTTCAGGATCGTCGAGACGATCGACCGAATGTGCTGGTTGTCATCCACCAGCAGGAAACGCAGCTTTTCAAACGCCGCCGGCATTCGGTAGCCGCCTCCTCAAGGATCTCGCGGGGAAGGCCGGACGAAGATCGCTCTTGGCGGCCTAACGTTCCGGCGGGGTCGGCATTGCTAACGAATGATTTAAGCTCAAGCTAGACACGAATAACGCGAACCGAGCTTTCGAAAGTCTGGCCGAATGTCGTTCGGAGGGCTTGAGGGTGTGGAATAGACGCCCGACGCGAGTGCGAACGCTCAGCCTTGCCAGCGCTTCAGCGCCTCGGCCGCGCCGGCGTAGGCCTCCTGATGCTCGGGGCTCCAGTAGCGCAGGGCCTCCAGCGGAATCTTCGCGTTTGTGACGGCGCACAGCACGAAGCGGCCGGGCGAGAGCACGGCGTATTCGCCGTCGCCATAATGCAGGACGGCCAAGCCGTCGGATTTGCCGAGATCACGATCGAAAGCGTTCATGGTCCATACTCTACGCCAGAGCGGCGTTTCAGAACAGGTCGCCCTGTTCGGTCTTGGGCGGAGCCGGCTTGGGACGGGGCGGCGCCGGACGCGCGGGCGCCTGCGGCGGAACGATCCCGCCTTCGCCATCGATCACCGCATCCCGATCGCCGCTCTTGAACTTCAGGTTCACGCGCTCGCCGGAGGCGAGGTCGGCCGCGGAGCGGGCCAGGGTTCCGTCGGCCTTGCGGACGAGGGCGAAACCGAGCTCCAGCGGGCGTTCTGGGTTCAGCGACACCCGCAACTTCTCCAGGTTCGTCAGTTGATCGTTCGCACGCGTCAGGCGGCGCTCGGCGGCGGAGCCAAGACGCGCCCAGAGCAGGGGCAGGCGGGCGTGATCCCGCACCCGGTCCACCGAGCGGGTCCCGCAGGCGTTCAGGCGACGACCCAGATCGGCGAGCCGGTCGGCCTTGGCGGCGTGCTGGCGGCGCAGGGCGTCCGGCGTCAGGCGCGCGGTGACCTTCAGCAGGTCCTGGGCGTGGACCGTGGTGTTGCGGTGCAGGGCCGCGTCCAGGCGGCCCGAGGCGATGTCGAAGCGCTGTTGGGCCAGGGCCAGCAGGTCGTTGGGACGCGGCAGGCCGCGCGCGGCGCCCAGCAGACGGGTGCGACGCTCCTCGATCGTCCGGGCGCCGCAGCGGCTGAGGCGGCGGTCGAAATCGGAGATCAGCGCCCGCAG
>JAYRLX010000259.1:0-5660 GCA_041905125.1 Caulobacter sp.
CTGGCTCCAGCACTCGCCGATGTTCGGGCAGGCGGCCTCTTCGCAGACCGTGTGCAGGCGGTTTTCCCGCACGATGCCCTTGGTCTCGTTGTACTGACCCGACCCCGGCGCGCGCACCCGCAGCCACTCCGGTTTGCGGAGCACCGGCGTGTCGGGGCGGTTCTGCTTTTCGGGATGGCGCACCGCCCGGTCTTCCGGGCCGCGAGCCTTGAGGGTGTCGATCACCGTGGCCATGGCGCCTAAATCGGTCTTCTTGGCTTCAGGATCAAGCGCTTGATCCAGCTTAAGGCCCATTCGGCGACGGAATCACTTTCGGGCCTGGAAGCGGCCACCATGGAACCGGAGGGGTTGCTCAAGCCCTTACGCCACAAAGGCCGAAGCTCACGCTTTGTGACTCATTCTTGCAAAGCGAGACCTTCCTCGGCAGAGTCGACGTTTAACGAACGAAGGCGATCTTCGCTTTTCGGGGAGGTTTCGGCGGGATGCCGGTAGCTTACGACGCGCGAAACGGCCAAAAGGCCATCTTCGACGCCCTGATCGACGCCCGCGACAAGTACGGCGCTAAGAAGCAGATCCTGGAGGACCAGGATCGCAATCCGCTGACCTATACGGACCTGATCCGCGCCAGCTTCGCGCTGGGCCGCAAGATCGCCGCCATGACCCGGCCTGGCGAGAATGTCGGCGTGCTGCTGCCGTCCGGCGCGGGCTCGGTCGTGACCTTCTTCGCCCTGCACGCCTTCGGCCGCGTGCCGACCATGCTGAACTTCACGGCGGGCCTGCGAAACATCAAGGCCGCCTGCCGGCTGGCCGGGATCAAGCATGTCCTGACCGCGCACAAGTTCGTCGAGCTGGGCAAGCTGCACGACATCGTCGATGCGATCAGCGTCCAGGCCGAGATCGTCTATCTGGAAGACGTGCGCGCCACGATCGGTCTGGGGGACAAGCTGTTCGCCGCCGCGGCCGGCCTGTTTCCGCGCCGATTCCGCGCGCCGGCCAAGCCGTCGGACAAGGGCGTGGTGCTGTTCACCTCGGGCAGCTTCGGCGCGCCGCGCGGCGTGGTCCTGACCCAGGAGAACCTGGTCCAGAACGCCATGCAGGTGGCCGCGCACATCGAACTGAACCCCAACTGGGTGATGTTCAACCCGCTGCCGGTGTTCCACTGCTTTGGCCTGACCGGCGGGGTGATCCTGCCGATCCTGACGGGCATGAAGGCGTTCCAGTACCCCTCGCCCCTCCACACCAAGCAGATCCCGCCGCTGATCAAGGATTCCAAGGCCTCGATCCTGCTGGCGACCGACACCTTCGTGAACCAGTACGCCCGCGCCTCGGAGGCCGACGAGCTTTCGGGTCTGGAATTCATCGTCTGCGGCGCCGAGAAGGTGCGCGACGAGACCCACGCCCTGATCAAGGAGCGCTTCGGCGGCGTGCCGGTGCTGGAAGGCTACGGCGCCACCGAAGCCTCGCCGGTCATCGCGGTCAACAAGCCGACCGACAATCGCCCCGGCACCGTCGGTGGCCTCCTGCCCGGCCAGGACGTCCGCATCGAGCCCGTCGAGGGCATCGCCGAGGGCGGCCGCTTCTTCGTGCGCGGGCCCAACATCATGGCCGGCTATCTGCGAGAGGACGGCGGCGTCGATCCGCCCGAGGACGGCTGGCACGACACCGGCGACGTCGTCACCATGACCGACGACCAGTGGATCACCATCAAGGGCCGAGTGAAGCGCTTCGCCAAGATCGGCGGCGAGATGGTCTCGCTGACGGCGGCCGAAGACCTGGCTTCGGCGGTGTGGCCGGACGGCCGTCACGCGGTGATCTCCCTGCCCGACAAGAAGAAGGGCGAGAAGCTGATCCTGGTCACCGACCGCCACGACGCCGACGTCGCGCCGCTGGTGGCTCACGCCCAGACGATCGGCGCGCCGGAACTGGCCGTGCCGCGCAAGATCCTGAAGGTGACCGAGGTGCCGGTGCTGGGCAGCGGCAAGACCGACTACGTCGCCATTCAGCGCATGGCCGAGACGGACACCCGCGCCGCCTGACGGATCCGTCCTTCCGTGCGTTGAGCAAGTTCGAGCCTGGCAATTCGCAAGCTCGCGCCAAGGAAGGAAAAGCATGGAACGTCTCGCCGTCTGGTCGCCCCGCGTCCTCAGCCTGCTGCGCGTCATCACGGCCCTGCTCTTCATGGAGCATGGCCTGATGAAGCTGGCCCACTTCCCGGCCGCCCAGCCCGGCGCGCCAGACCCTCTGCCTCCGCTGCTCCTGGCGGCGGGATGGCTTGAGATCATCGGCGGCGCGCTGCTGACGATTGGCCTGTTCACGCGGCCTGTGGCGTTTGTCGTTTCGGGCCAGATGGCGGTCGCTTACTTCATGGCGCACGGCAGCAAAGGGTTCTGGCCGGCCCTGAACGGCGGCGAGGCCGCGATCCTGTTCTGCTTCGTCTTCCTGTACCTGGTGTTCCAGGGGCCGGGCGAATGGAGCGTCGACGCCCAGGTGCGCAAGCGCCCCTAGAAGGTCGCCCCCAGGGCTTCCAGCTCGGTGCGGAAGCCCTGCTTGCGGCTGTGCAGTGCGCGCAGGTCCGAAACGAAGGCCGCATGGTCGGGATACTCGCCGTAGTCGCCGATCATCGCCGCGAGCGACTCCGCCTCAAGCAACTGGCGCGCGGCCTCGGCGTAGCGGGTCGCGACGCCGTAGGTCAGGACATACTGGATCGAAGCCCGCAGCAGCAGCGTGGCGGCCAGAGGATGGCTTCCCTCCAGTCGGCGAGCGGCCTCGGCGATCAAGGTGTCGTCCGAGCCGTTGATCTCGCCCGAGCGCGACAGCACCAGCCGCGCGGCGGCCTGCAAATCCGGCCATGAGACCAGGAAGGCCAACGCCGTATCGAAGCGCGGGAAGCGCTTGGCGACGGCCTTGGCCTGGTCCTCGGCCTCGACGTCGTCGAAGTCCGGCAGGCCCTTCAGATAGGCGCGAAGACGGCTGATCGAGAGAGTCGCCTCGAAGTCCGCCCAACGGCGCTTCTGGGCTTCCTCATGGTGGCCAGTGGCCTCCAACGCCTCCAGCATCGCGTCTTCCCAGGCGACGCGCTCCTCGACGGCGCTCTGGTGGCGTCCGCGCTGCTGGCTCGGCGCGCCGGCCTGGAGCGTGGCCAGCGCGTCCTCCGCCCTTCCCGCCTCCAGCAACCGCCGGGCGATCTCGGCGGAGACCAGCGGCGTACGACGAAGCTCCGGCGAGAACGTCGCCTCGAAGGCGTCCACGTCGCCGCTGGCGTCGGCCAGGCGGCGCAGGGCGTCCTTGTAGATCGCGCCCTGAGCGTCGAAGAGGTGCGCCGAACGGGTCGAACGCGCGGCGAGCATCTTTTCCAGGGTCTCGCGCAGATGCGCCTGGCCCTTGGCGGCGAGCGCTGGGGTGACCGCGTTCACCAGCGGACCGAACTGAGCGTAGTCGTCGCGGCGCAGGAGCTTGGCGACGCGGTCGGCAAGCGCGATCGGATCCGGCATGGCCTTGGCGGCGATCGCGCCAACGCCGTCGCGGGCAGCGAGGAAAACGTCCCCGATAGGCCCCTCCGCCTGGCTCAGACGGTCAAGGGTCGGCGTCGCCAGATCAAGAAGATCCAGCATCAGGTCGAGCGCGGCGGTGGCGTCGTCCTCCGCCAACCGCTCGATCATCCGGCGATGAAGGTCGAGATCCTTGGCGAAGGCCGCGCGCTTGCGCCAGTGGATGCGCGACGAGGACTTGCCGATCGTCGCCAGGCGCTTGGAGATCTCCAGCGCTAGGCCTTCGGCGCTGGACTCCGCGAACAGCTCAAGCCGCAGCACGCGCTTGACGTGGCTGTCGCTGGAGAGGTCGAGCAGGATGGCGGCCAGGCGCTCGGGACCCAGGTCAGCCAGATTGGCTTCGGAAAGGGTCGTCTTGGACCCCTTCCGCGCCTTGGCTGGCTTCTCGCCCGTCGCGGCTGTCTTGCGCGCCATCCAGTCTCCCTAGCGGACCTAGATGTGCAGCACGCGGCCGTAGGCGTCCAGCGCGGCCTCGTGCATGGCCTCCGACATCGTCGGGTGGGCGTAGACGATGCCGTGCAGGTCTTCCTCGGTGGCTTCCAGGGTGATGGCCGTGACGAAGCCCTGGATCATCTCGGTGACTTCGTGGCCGATCATGTGGGCCCCGATCAGGGCGCCGGTCTTGGCGTCGAACACGGTCTTCACGAAGCCCTCGGTCTCGCCCGCGGCCACGGCCTTGCCGTTGACGCGGAACGGGAAGCGGCCCGCCTTGACCTCGATGCCGGCCGCCTTGGCGCCGGCCTCGGTGTAGCCCACCGAGGCGACCTGCGGATTGGCGTAGGTGCAGCCCGGGATCGGCGAGTGGACGTTCGGGGTCTTGTAGTTGGCGATGGCCTCGGCGGCGTGGATGCCCTCGTGGCTGGCCTTGTGGGCGAGCCAGGGGCCGCCGGCGATGTCGCCGATGGCGTAGAGGCCCGGGACATTGGTGCGGCAGTGCTTGTCGGTGACGACGTGGCCGCGGTCTAGGCTGACGCCCAGCGCTTCCAAGCCCTCGTTATTGGGCGCGATGCCGACCGCGACGATGCACTTCTCGGCGGTCAGCTGCTCGATCTTGCCGCCAGCCTCGACCGTGACGGCCACGCCGTCCTTGGTCTTCTCGATCTTGCCGACCTTGGCGCCGATGCGGAACTTGATGCCGCGCTTCTCGAACGCCTTCTGGGCGGCCTTCGAGACCTCTTCGTCCTCGACCGGCATGATGCGGTCGATGGCCTCGACGACGGTCACTTCGGCGCCCAGCGCGCGATAGAAGCTGGCGAACTCGATGCCGATGGCGCCCGAGCCGATCACGACCAGCGACTTGGGCATGCTCTTCGGCGCCAGGGCGTCGCGGTAGGTCCAGATCTTGTCGCCGTCCGAGACCGCGCCGATGGCGGGGATTTCGCGGGCGCGGGCGCCGCTGGCCAGGATCACGTTCTTGGCTTGCACGGTGCGGCTGCCGCCCAACTTCAGCGCGATGACGAGCTTCGGGGCCGGATTGCCCTTCTCGAGCTTGGCCTCGCCTTCGATCACCTCGATCTTGTGCTTCTTCATCAGGAAGGCGATGCCGCCGGACATCTGCTTGGCCACGCCGCGCGAGCGCTCGATGATCTTGCCGAAGTCGAAGGACACCTTCTCGACCGACAGGCCGTAGCCGCCGAGGTGCGACAGCTGCTCGTAGATCTCGCCCGACTTCAGCAGCGCCTTGGTCGGAATGCAGCCCCAGTTCAGGCAGATGCCGCCCAGGTTCTCACGCTCGACGATGGCCGTCTTCAGGCCCAGCTGGCTGGCGCGGATCGCGGCCACGTAGCCGCCAGGACCGGCGCCGATGACGACGACATCGAATTCCGTGGACATAGTCTTCTCAACCCTAGCTTGGACGTCGCCCGAGGGAGCGGCGCGACGGTCGACCGGCCAAAGACCGGTCCGGGGAAATTCAGAGCAGCGCTTCGATCGCCGCCGTGATGTCTTCAGGCTTGGTGGTGGGCGCGAACCGCTCGACCACCTCGCCGTCGCGGCCGATCAGGAACTTGGTGAAGTTCCACTTGATCGCCTCGGTGCCCAGCAGGCCCTTCTGCTCCTTCTTGAGGAACTTGTAGAGCGGGTGGGCGTCGGCGCCGTTGACGTCGATCTTCG
>JAYRLX010000260.1:0-5659 GCA_041905125.1 Caulobacter sp.
TGATCGGCGCGATCGCCATCGCCATCCGGGCGCCGATCGCCGCCATGCTGGTGCAGATGGCGATCAGCCGCTCGCGCGAATACGAGGCCGACCGCATCGGCGCTCAGATCGCCGGCGACCCGGATTCCCTGGCGCGCGCGCTCGAGAAGATCGAGGCCTACGCCCGCGGCGGCTACGAGAACGTCCAGGCCGAGCGCAATCCAGCCACGGCCCACATGTTCATCATCAATCCGCTGGCCGGGAAGGGCGCGGACAACCTCTTTTCGACCCACCCCGCGACCCACAACCGCGTCGAGGCGCTAATGCGGCTGGGCGTCGGGCAAGGCGCCAGGCGTGCGGCGGTTCCGGTCTCCGAACCCGCCGTGAGGCCCTCCGGCGTGGGACGCCAGGCCGGCCCCTGGGGCTGAGAGCCTAGGGCGCGATTGGCGGCAGGCGGCCATACTCCCAGGACCAGGGCGCGCCGGTATCGCCCAGCGCGGCCTTAACCAGGGCGGGGATGATCCGCTGGCCGACGCCGCTGTTGGTCAGGATGACCACGCAGCGGCGGCCCTTCTCAACGCACACCAGCATGTTGTCGGTGATGTCGTTGTGGCCGCCCTTCAGGAAGGCCGGCCCCTGAGGGCCTCGATAAACGACGACCCCGACGCCCGCCGCCAAGCCGATCTTGGCGTTGTCGGGGTTCTCCTCGGTCGTCAGCGTCGGAAACTCGTGGGCGCTCTTGATGGGCAGACTCGGCTTCACGAACTCCGCGCGCGCCTTCGCCGAGAGGCCCCAGCCCGAAGCCATGGCGGCGGCCAACTTGCCCATGTCGCCGATCGTGGTGTCCAGCGAGCCGGCGGCCTTGACGCTGGACCGGTCGTCGTGCGGCTCCCACTTGCCGTTCTCGTCCTGGCCGTCCGCGAGGTTCCCAGCGAAGTCGTCCCGCCAGATCATGCTGGACCGCGTCATGCCCAGCGGCTGGAACAGCCGGCGGTTCATCTCTTCGCCGACCTTCAGTCCCAGGCCCTGCTCGATGACGAACTGCATCAGGTTGATGCCTTCGCCGGCATAGGCGTAGCGGCTGCCGGGCTGAAACTTGATGTCCAGCTTCTCGTCGGGGTTCAGCCAGCGGAAGTTCGGAAAGCCGGCCGAATGAGTCATCAGCATCCGCGGCGTGATCTCGCGCCAGCGCGGATCGTTCGCCAGGTCAGCATAGGCCTTGTAGTCGGGCAGCGGCTTGGGAAGATAGGTCTCAATCGGCTTGTCCAGATCCAGCCTTCCCTCGTCGACCAGCATCATGACGTAGTAGGCGAAGGTCGCCTTCGTGACGGACGCCGCGTACATGATGGTGTCGGCGGCTAGCGGATCGCCCTTGGCGTTGCGGACGCCGCTGGTCTTGAGGTGGGTGAGCTTGCCATCTTCGACGACCGCCACCGCGACGCCGGGAACCTTGCCGGCCTCTCTGAGCCGATCGATCTCCGCGTCGAGCTTCCCATAGTCGGCGGCGGCGAAGGCGGGAGAGATCGATGCTCCGACCAGCAGCGCGGCCAGGCCCAGAGACAAGAAAGCGGAACGAACGCGCACGAACACTCTCCCCAAGGCTGGTCAGGCGGCCAGCGGCGCGCGATCTTCAACCTAATTCGAGGGGTTCGCATAGAGGTCGATGAGCGCGCGCTATTCACGTAGAGGTTTTGTGCTGGCCGGGGCGGCTTCCATCCTGGCCGGCTGCGCGACGACGCCTCGGCTGGTCGCGGGAGAGACCTGGCCTGAGCTCGAGCCGCTGCTGGCGGTCTCCCTGCGCAGACAGGGGGTGACGATCCGGATCGAGAGCCGGGGCTGCGCCGACCGCGCCAACATGGTGTTTCGGGTGGATCGCAAGGACGGCCGGGCGGTGGTCGCCTTCGCCCGCCGGCGCTTGGAGACGTGCAAGGGCCCCAAGGGGTGGGCTGATCTGACCTTCAGCTATGCGGAGCTGGGCCTGAAACGCGGCGAGCGGATCGTGATCGCCAACCCGGTCGTCAGCCCTTCGGCGTGAAGCGCTCGACCATCCAGGGCAGCACCCGCGCGGGTCGCTTGGCGGCGATGTCGATCAGGACCCAGTCCGTGCGGCTCTGGGCGCACATCTCGCCGTCGGGGCCGTCGATGCGGACGTAGCGCTCGAAGCGCGGGCCCTTGAGCTCGCCGACCCAGGTGTAACCAGTGGCGGTCTCGCCCAGCAGCAGTTCGCGGCGGTAGTCGATCTCGTGGCGGCGCGCGACCCAGCTCCAGGGCGCGCGCTGATCTTCGCTGGCCCAGGCTTCCCAATGGGCGATGGCCAGGTCCTGAGCCCAGCCCAGATACACGACGTTGTTGACGTGGCCGTTGGCGTCGATGTCCGACGCCTTGGCCTCGAAGGTCAGGGAAAAGGCGTCGCCAGGCGGCTCGAAGAGCTTCAAGCGGCCAGCACGCCCTGTTCGCTCAGGAAGGTCTTCAGTTCGCCCGACTGGAACATCTCACGCACGATGTCGCTGCCGCCGACGAACTCGCCCTTCACATAGAGCTGCGGGATGGTCGGCCAGTCGGT
Source organism: Caulobacter sp. (assembly GCA_041905125.1). GTDB lineage: Bacteria > Pseudomonadota > Alphaproteobacteria > Caulobacterales > Caulobacteraceae > Caulobacter. The sequence goes on from JAYRLX010000260.1 coordinate 2,543, forward strand.
GAAGGTCTTGATGCCCTGGCGCAGGTCGTCGTCCTGCAAGACGTCCACGCCCACGAACTCGACGCCCAGGTGGTCGAGGATCTGCACGACGACCGACGAGAAGCCGCAGCGCGGCTGGTCCGGCACGCCCTTCATGAACACCACGACCGGATGCTCGGCGATGGTCTTGGCGATGAAGTCGATGGCGGGCGAGGCGGCGGCGTCGGTCATGGAGAAGGATCCTTGGCGAAGGCCCTCAGCTAGGCGCCCGCGCGGGTGGGGTCAAGTGCGACGATCAAGCCCGGCTGGCCGCTTTCTCGCGTTCCTGGGCCGAGAAGCGGGCCAGCTCGATCTGGGCGCGGAGGCTGTCGGGCAGGTCGCGGTCGACCACGGCGACCAAGCGCGGGAGGTCGGCGGGAGCGTCGACCGACACGGTGACCGAGGTCACCGCTGGCTCCGTCAGGGCATAGGCCAGGCAGATGCCCTCGGCGCTCCAGTCCGGAGTCTCGTGCAGGAAGTCGTAGCCGCCGATCCCGGCCAGGGGATCGGTGCGCCGCCGCCAGAGCGAGGGCCGAGGCAGGGTCTGGCCGGCGTCGCGCAGCGTTTGCGGCCAGAAGTCTTCGCCAAACACGGCCAGGGTCCGGCGCTCGGCGTCGCGAAGACGATGACGCTCCGGAAGGCCGGAGGTCAGGTTGAAAGGCGAGGCGATGGCGACCAGCAAGTCGTTTTCCAGCACGGCGGGATCGACCTCGCCGCGCGTGGCGACCCCAAGGCCGGGCCGATCGCTCATGCCGCGCAGATCGCTTTCGAGGGCCGGCGGCAGGGTGGGGGCCAGGGGATCATTGATCAGGACTAGGTCCGCGCGCTCCAGGCCCAGCGCTTCGAAGGACGCGGCCAAGCTTTGCTGGTGTTCGCCACGCACGCGCAAGGTGACGAACAGGCGCTCGCGCTCGACCGAGGCGAAGGCCGCCTTCGCGCCCTGGCGCAGGGCTTCAGAGACGCCGTCCACCTGGAAGCTGTTGATCCCTTGCTCCAGAGCCGTCAGCACCAGTGCGCGAGCGTCCTGCGCGGCGTCGCCCAGGCGCAGGGTCAGCGCCGAGATCGCCACGCCCGACTTGCCAAAGGGACGATAGCGCACGCGGGATGCCCTATTCGGCGGGAGCGGCGGTTTCGAGCGCCAGGGCGTGCAAGGTTCCGCCCAGCACGTCGGCCAGCGCCTTGTTGACCAACTGATGCTGGCGCACGCGCGGCAGGCCCTTGAAGGCCGGCGAGACGATCCGCGCCTTCCAATGGTCGTTGTCGCCGGCCAGATCGGTCAGCACGATCTCGGAATCAGGGAAGGCCGCGGTCAGGCGGGCTTCGAGCTCGGCGTGGGACATAGGCACGGCGGAAAACTCCGGTCTGCGAAAGCTTCACTGGGGCAGGATGTCTTAAGAACAACCGTACGCGATCCTGGCCGAGCCGAGATTTAATTGAATTCGCCGCGCGGCGCACGGCATGTAAGCGGCATGAACAAGCTTTCCCACGCGCGCGCCCTCCTGCTCGCGATCACCCTGGTCGCCGGCGCCGCCTACCCTGCCTTCGCCGGACCTGGCGACAAGGCGCTCGACGACGTCCGCATCCTCTCGGCCGACGACATGCAGGGCCGCGCGCCGGGCACGCCGGGTTCGGAGAAGGCGCGGGCCTATATCCTGTCCCGCTTCGCCCAGATCGGGCTCTCGCCCGTCGGCGAGCGGTTCGAGCGGCCTTTCAGCTTCGCCAAGCGCGATGGTTCGACCGTTCAGGGCGTGAACCTGATCGCGCGCATCAAGGGAACCGGGGGCGGGAAGGCGATGGTCGTCTCCGCCCACTACGACCACCTGGGCGTCCGAAACGGCGAGATCTACAACGGCGCGGACGACAACGCCTCGGGCGTGGCGGGCCTGCTGGCGGTGGCCGAGGCCTTCAAGGCCAAGCCCCCCAAGCATGACGTGATCTTCGCCGTCGTCGACGCCGAGGAGGGCGGCCTGCGCGGCGCCCGGGCCTTCGCGGCCGCGCCGCCGGTTCCGCTGGAAACCCTCGCGCTGGACGTCAATTTCGACATGCTCAGCAAGAACCCGAAGAACGAGCTCTATGTCTCGGGGACCGCGCCGTTCCCGTATCTGAAGCCGATCCTGGTCAAGGTGGCGGCGACCGCGCCGGTGACCCTGAAGCTGGGCCACGACATCGACGCGGATGGCAAGGAGAACAACTGGAGCGACCAGTCCGACCACTACGCCTTCGGCGAGAAGGGCGTGCCGTGGCTCTATTTCGGCGTGGAGGATCACCCCGAGTATCACAAGCCGACCGACGACTTCGCGACCGTACCGCAGGACTTCTTCAAGCGCTCGGTGGCCACGGTGGTCCAGGCTAGCCTCGCCCTGGAGCGGCGACTGGACGAGGTGGCCAAGGCTTCCGGGCGCTAGTCTTTCCGGAACCCGAACCGAGTCGGCGACCCTTGGCGGAAATTCTCGTTTCTCCTTAAACCTATACGGGGCATCGTGGCGGCAAGACGCGGGGAGACGTAAGATCGACATCGTCGGCTTGAAGGATCGGATTTTGCGGGCCGTTCCAGCGGTCGCCCTGATCGTGGGCGCGGCCTTGGCGGCGGACTATATCCTCAACGTCCTGATCCGCGGCGTCCCATCGGACTTCACGCCGTTCACGACCTCTATCATCGCCTCGGTTGTCGCGACCCCGCTGGCCTTGTGGCTGACCAGCCAGCGCCTGCGCCTGGACGAGCTGCACCACGCCCTGTCGGCCAGTCTCGAGAGCAAGCAGAAGGCCATCGAGGAGGCCGAGGAGGCCTTGGCGAAGTACCGTGAGGCGGACCGGCTATACAGGCTGCTGGGCGACAACCTGACCGACCACGTGGCGCTATGGAGCCGCAAGGGCGAACGGCTCTACAGCTCCCCCAGCATCGAACGGATCTCGGGCTACAGCGCCGAGGAATTCCTAAGCCTGCCGCCGACCGCCATGGTCAGCGAGCCCGATTTCCGTCGGGCGCAGCAGGTGATCATGAGCCTCTCGCCCGGCGGTCCGCCCGCCAGTCTGGACTACGAGTGCATCCGCAAGGACGGCTCGATCATATGGCTGGAAAGCTCCTATTCGCGGCTGGGC
>JAYRLX010000261.1:0-5645 GCA_041905125.1 Caulobacter sp.
CTCCTCCATCGTTGCCCGAACTGCGGCGATGGACGCCTCTACATGCGCTATCTGAAGGTCGACCCCGAGTGCGAGGCGTGCGGCCACGAACTGGGCGGCTATCCAGCCGACGACGGCCCCGCCTATTTCACCATCCTGCTGATCGGCCACCTGTTCGTAGCCCCGCTACTGTTCTTCCCGTGGATCTGGACGGCGCCGCCGATGCTGGTCGCGCCGCTGACCCTGATCCCGCTGGCGGTCCTCACCCTTCTGCTGCTGCCGCGCGTCAAGGGCGGCGTGATCGGCGCCCTCTGGGCGATCCGTCTGCGCAAGGCCGAAGACACGCCTAGCTAGGCTCGCCGGAACCGACCTGGGCCGTCGGGTATTCCCAACACGTGATCCCAGCGTCGCCGTGGTGGCGGACGCGGGATCGGAGGGAAACCACGGACCATGCTCGGCACGATCCTCATCATCATCCTGATCCTGGCCCTGATCGGCGCGCTGCCCACCTGGGGCCACAGCCGCTCGTGGGGCTACTATCCCTCCGGCGGCCTGGGCCTGATCCTGGTCATCATCATCATCCTGGTCCTGATGGGCCGGATCTAGCGACCTTGCTCTAGAACGGCGTTCGCCTAATCTCCCCCTCAAGCAAGAGGGGGAGATGACCATGACGGCGAACGCCGACGCGCCCGCGGCGCGACTTTCGCCGACCGCCCGCGCCCGGGCCATTCTCGGCGGATCGGCCGGCAACCTCGTCGAATGGTACGACTGGTTCGCCTACGCCGCCTTCACCCTCTATTTCGCGCCCGCCTTCTTCCCGAAGGGCGACCAGACCGTCCAGCTGCTCCAGGCGGCGGCGGTCTTTTTTCTGGGCTTCGTCGCGCGCCCGATCGGCGCCTGGCTGATGGGCCTCTATGCGGACCATTCGGGCCGGCGCGCGGCGCTGTCCGCCTCGGTGGCCCTGATGTGCGCCGGCGCGCTGATCATCGCCATCACGCCGGGCTATGCCGCGATCGGTCTCTGGGCCCCGGCGATCCTGCTGTTCGCGCGCGTGCTGCAAGGCCTGTCGGTCGGCGGCGAGTACGGCGCCAGCGCCACCTATATGAGCGAAATGGCCGGCAAGGCGCGGCGCGGCTTCTGGTCCAGCTTCCACTATGTGACGCTGATCGCCGGCCAGCTGCTGGCCCTCGGCGTCCTGATCGTGCTGCAGCGCCTGCTGCCCGAGGACGCCCTCAAGGCGTGGGGCTGGCGCGTGCCGTTCGTGATCGGCGCCCTGCTGGCCGTCGTCGTCTTCTGGATCCGACGCGGCCTGGACGAGAGCATCGCCTTCAAGAGCGCGGCCCCGCGCGAGAGCCTGTCGCGACGCCAGGTCGGCGTCGCCGGCGCGCTGCTGGCCCTGACCGTGATCGCCGGCGTGGCGGGCGTGACCACCGGTCCGCTGGCGCGCCCCGGCCAGATCCTGGGCGCGGTGTTCCTGGCGCTGTTCTTTGTCTCGCTGATCGTGCCGCTGGTGCGGCTGCATCCGCGCGAGAGCCTGCTGATCATGGGGCTGACGGCGGGCGGCTCGCTGACCTTCTACGTCTACACGACCTACATGCAGAAGTTCCTGGTCAATACGGCGGGCTTCTCGAAGGGGCAGGCGTCCGAGATCAGCGCCATCAGCCTGATCGGCTTCCTGCTGGCCCAGCCCCTCGCCGGATGGCTGTCGGACAAGGTGGGGCGCAAGCCGATGCTGATCGCGGCCTTCGGCGGCGGCGCCCTGTCGATCTGGCCGATCATGACCGGGATCTCGCACGCGACCACGGTGACGGGCGCCCTGTCGCTGATCCTGGCCGGCGTGGCGATCCAGTCCTGCTACACCTCGATCAGCGCGGTGGTGAAGGCCGAACTGTTCCCCGCCCACGTGCGGGCGCTGGGCGTGGCCCTGCCCTACGCCCTGGCCAATGTGCTGTTCGGCGGCACGGCCGAGATGGTCGCCCTGGCCTTCAAGCACGAGGGCATGGAAAGCACGTTCTACGTCTATGTCGCGGGGGTCATGACCCTGGGCCTGATCTGTTCGATCATCCTGAAGGACACCAGCCGGCACAGCCTTATCCACGAAGATTGATAACGGTAACGCCGACCCCCGTTTTCCGACTCTCCGCGCCCGTCTAGATTGCCGCCATGCCGTTGCTCGACATCATCGTCCTGTCCGTCTTCACGCTCTGCTGGCTGCTGTACGAACCCATGCTGCGCCGCCTGGGCGAGGCGGGGGGCGTGCTCAACACGGACATGACGGTGATCCGCCGCCGGTGGATGCAGGAGATGGCCGTGCGTGAGATCGCGCTGCTGGACGGCCAGCTGCTGGGCCATGCGATCAACTCGGCCAGCTTCTTCGCCTCGTCCAACCTGATCCTGATCGCCGCGGCGGCCGGGGTGCTGTTCGGCGGCGACACCGCCTGGAAGAGCGTGGAGGGCCTGGCGGTGCTGGCCAAGACCACGCCGATGATGTTCCAGATCAAGCTCGGTTTGGTGCTGATCGCCCTGGCGCGCGGCCTGTTGGACTTCATCTGGTCGATCCGCCAGATGAACTACTGCCTGGCCGCGATCGGCGCCGCGCCAATGTGGGCCCCGCCCCGCGTGCTCGAGGAATACGCCGAGGCCGCCGGGGGCATTCTCAACCCGGCCCTGTCCGCGTTCAACGCCGGCGTCCGCGCCTACTACTTCGCCCTGGCGGCGGCTTGCTGGCTGCTCGGCCCCCTGCCCTTCATGACCGCGACCTTGGGCGCCATGACGCTGCTGCTCTGGCGCCAGCGCCGCAGCCGCGCCTCGATCGCGGTTCACAAGGTTCGCGAGATCCTGGAGCGCCAGCCGGTCGTGCACGGGCCGCACCTGGCCAAGCTGAAGCGGCCGCCGCCCCCGCCGAAGGACCGGGCCTAGCCGCCTCCGCCACGGCCCTAGCGCGGCCTTAGGAACGCCCCGCCACGCGGCGCGTTCGACACCGCAACAGGACGCCACATACAACAAGCCCCGCCGGCGACTCGGTCTCCGGCGGGGCTGATGGGAAGTCTTGTGGGTAGACACCCTCTTCATATCTTAACTGGTGTCGCTTCGCAACCACTGAGCGGCGAGATTCCGACATTTTAGCCTGATTTCGCGTTGCAACTTCCGCTATCGCGCCGGCGACGTCTGATTCTTGCCGTCGCCGTCAAAATATCGGCGTTAACGGCGCCTTGGCAGCCAAGACCCACGAAAGATCTTCGGGAGCCCGTGATCTTTGAAAAGCATCTCGCCGATTAAATCATGTGACGATATTCTATTTCCACGCAGAACTTACCTATAGAAGCCCGAACGTCGATCGAACTCCATTTTCGACGATCGGATAGCCGCCGCTAAACATCCGAAAGTTGGGTCACTATTGAGCGGAGCCAAACCGGGCGAGACATCTAGCCTCCGATCGCTCGCTCCCGTCGCCCCCGCGCTATCGTCAAGCGCGCAAACTGGGCGAGCCTCAGACGCCAAGCGCGGTCCAAACCGGCAGCATTTTAGAGCCCCACTCCTTGGCCTGCTGTTTCAACTCGGCCAGATTATCGTCGCCTTTCAGCGCGGCTCCGTCCTTGATGATCGCCTGGCTCTGTGACCGCAACACCGACCAAGCGTACGCCGCCCAATCGTCTGGCGTCTTGTTCCCATTCTGCTTGGCCAACCAGAAGATTTGCTGGAAGCGGTTCGCGGCGATCCCGCCGCCGATAACGGGCGAGGCCAGATGGGCGATATCCGGCGCCGACTGCGACCTGTGGGCGATGATCTTGTTCAACGCCAGCGCACGCGCCTTGGCCTTGGTGAGATCCTGGCTGGACGCGACCTGGTTGATGACGTTGGCTCCGAGAAGCACCGTCAGGGCCGACGCGAGTTGCGCAAAGGTGATGTTCTTCGTCGCGACGCTGGCCTCGATGTCCCCGATGGTGTGGGGTTCGTAGTCGAGAAGCGCATCGTAGATCGGCTGGTAGACAGCGTCGATCAGAGCAGCCTCCCCCAACACGCCCCGGACCTTTCTCGGAAGATCTTCCTTCGCCACTGAGAGGATCACGCGCTCCTCGCGAAGCGCTGCGGCTTGCTCGTGGCCCGTCAGGGCGCGGACACCGCGAATCCAGTAATCGCGTCGGAACTGCTGATTGACGCAGTAGTCCCTGACCGTTTCCCGTAAAGAAGGATCGGTGAGGCCGCCGAGGAACTCCGCCTGCTGCGCGGTCACGTTCAATTCATTCAGATTGTCGGTGGGATGGGCCGAACTGGCGAACGCGACCTTGGCGTCGCCGAGCCAACGCTCCATGTCGGCAAAGTACATCGGATGCCAGTCACGGTTCATGTACTCGTGCGCAAGGTATCGGCGGTCCTGGGACATTACCTGCTTGAGACGCTCCACCGCGCCCGGATTGGCCTTTGAATAGAGCGGTTCGAGCGCCAGGAACTGGTCGATGAAGTTCAGGGCGGCGTCGGTCTGCCCTACGATTCCTTGCCCCGGCGCGCCCATCACGTCGGCGTGGCGCTTCATCAGGTGCCGGATCGGCGCGGACGCCGACCATCCTGGCAGGGTGTTGTAGGAGATGTAGAGAACGCCGCCAGGGCGCAGCTTCCGGCGAACAAAGTCGACGAGCACGGATCGATTGACGTCAGAGACCCATGTCCAGATCCCGTGCAGGCCGATGAAGTCGAAATCAGGCAGATCGCCGCGATGGCAGAACTCCGCGAAGGCCTCGTCATAGAGCTTGGCTTCCGCCCCGGAGAGGCGGGCCATCTCGGATGCGAAGCCCGCGTGGGACGGGTTAAAGTCCGTGCCGTACCAGTCAATGCTCGGCTGGGCTGCGGCGTGGATGGACACCGAAAGCCCCTGACCGAAACCTAGCTCACAGGCGTTCTCGATCCGGGGCGCATGTCGGCCGGCCAACATCAAAGGCAAACGGCAGCGAAGCGGGTTCAGTTCGGCGTAGTAGCCATAGGTGTAGTTGACGCCGGTGACGTACCCTGCGGTCCATTCTGTCGACACGCGCTCTCCCCGCCTGTTTAGCCCCCCTTTGCCGATAGCGACATGAATGGTTGTGACTGACAAGTTCGCGCATGTCAGTTGCACGCTTTTTGACGTGGCCCCAGCGCAAGGCAAATCGCTATAGCTGCTTGTCCTTCCGCGAAACCGCCCCGGCCAAGATCTGATGACCTCACCGCTCCTGGCGCTCTGGCGCCGCCTGCCCACGCCGGTCCGCCGGGCCGCGCACCTGGCCAAGGGCGCGCCGAAAGCGGCGTTCGAGGGCGCCCGCGAATGGCTGGACAAGACCGCCAAGGCCCAAGCGCTTCGCGCGGCCGAGGCCCGAACCCTGCGCCGCACGCGCCGCCGCAATCGGCGCGCCGCCCTGCCCGTCACGGTCGTGGGCTTCCACGGCGCTGTCCACGGCCTGGGAGAGGGCGCTCGAATGCTGGCGCGAGGCTTCGCCGACGCCGGCCTTCCCGTTCGAGCCGTGGACCTGTCGAGCTTCGTCGGCATGCCCGTCGACTTCGAAACCGCCTATCCGCCGCCGGGCGCGAAAGAGCGCGGGGTCGTGATCTCGCACATCAACCCGCCCGAGCTCCTGCGCTGGGCCCGCGAGACGGAAGGCCTGCTTCTCGGAGGACGCCGGCACATCGGCTACTGG
>JAYRLX010000262.1:0-5629 GCA_041905125.1 Caulobacter sp.
CTACGTCCACACGAGCCCCTGGGGCATGGTCGGCGGTCTGCTGATCGGTCTCGGGCTCGCGATATTCTCCATCGTCCGCAAGGCGATGAAACTGAGCGCGCAGGCGTCGGCCCCGTCCCCGGTTCCGGGGAAGGCCGACGGAGACACGGGAGACGGGTCAACCGTCCCCAAGCAGAAGAGAGACTAGGGCCGATGGCCGATCCGATGCACCAGTTCCAGATCCAGAAGATCGTGGAACTGCCCACCGTGACCGTTCCGGGCCTGGGCGCCATCGATCTTTCGATCACCAACTCCGTGGCCGCGATGATGTCGGCCGCCCTGCTGATCATCGGCTTCTATAGCCTGGCGGCCCGCAAGGCCGTGGTGCCCGGCCGCCTGCAGGCGGTGGGCGAGATGCTCTACGGCCTGGTCGACGGGCTGGCGGAATCCATCATCGGCCACGACGGCAAGAAGTTCCTGCCGTTCGTGTTCACGCTGTTCTCGTTCGTGCTGTTCATGAACATGCAGGGCATGTTCCTGGTCTTCACCTCGACCTCGCAGCTGGCCGTGACCCTGACGCTGGGTCTGATGGTCATCCTGACCGTGGTCGCCGTCGGCTTCGCCAAGAACGGCCTGAAGTTCTTCAAGCTGTTCGCCCCGTCGGGCGTGCCGTGGCCGCTGTACTTCCTGCTGGTGCCGATCGAGATCCTGTCGTTCCTGATCCGTCCGATCACCCTCGGCCTTCGTCTGTTCGGCAACATGCTGGGCGGCCACGTGGTGCTGAAGATCTTCGCCGGCTTCGTGATCGCCCTGGGCGGTCTCGGCGTGCTGGGCTGGGCCGGTTCGGCCCTGGCCCTGACCTCGGTCGTCGCCCTGACGGCCCTCGAGTTCATGGTGGCCTTCCTCCAGGCCTTCGTGTTCGCGGTGCTCACCTGCGTCTATCTCAACGACGTCGTGCACCTCGACAGCCACTGATCAACCTTTAGTCTTTCAACCAATACCCTTCTCAAGGAGTCTCAATCATGGACGCTGCTGCTGCTAAGTACATCGGCGCTGGTCTGGCCATGCTCGGCATGATCGGCGCGGGCGTGGGCCTGGGCGTGATGTTCGGCAACTACTTCCAAGGCGCCCTGCGCAACCCGACGGCCGCCGCTCAAGAGCGCCCGATGCTGTTCCTGGGCATGGCCCTGACGGAAGCCCTGGGCATCTTCGCCCTGGTTATCGCCTTCCTGATCCTGTTCTCGTAATCCGATCCCCGAGGCGCGGCGCTTCACCGGAAGCGACGCGCCTCGATTTCTGTTTTCTCGCGCTTCCTGGAGCGGGCCGGATCACGGTCCGCTTCAAGCGCAATAGCTGAGAGGCGCCTTCGCCCATGGCGACGGAACATCAAGGCACGACCGAGACGACGGAAGCCCCCAAGGGCCACGAAGGCGGCGGCGGTCTTCCGCAGCTGCAGTTCGAGCACTGGGGCGGTCAGATCGTCTGGCTCCTGCTCATCTTCGCCGTGCTCTACGCGGTGCTGTCCAAGGGCCTCCTGCCCCGCGTCAGCGGCGCGATCGAGGAACGCGGCGCCAAGATCGCCGGCGACATCGCCGACGCCCGTCGCATGAAGGACGAGGCCGAGGCTCAGGCTCGCGCGGCCGCCGCTGAAGTGGCCGAGGCCCGCGCCAAGGCCCAGAAGACGGCCGCTGACGCCAAGGCCAAGGCTTCTGCCGAAGCCGCCGAGCGTCAGGCCAAGGAAGAGGCCGCCCTGGCCGAGAAGCTGGCCGCGGCCGAGGCTTCGATCCAGACCGCTCGCGACCAGGCCATGAGCCAGGTCCGCGTGGTGGCCCAGGACACCGCCGGCGCGATCGTCGAGAAGCTGACCGGCAAGGCGGCCACCGCCGCCGAGCTCAAGTCGGCTCTGGCCTGAAGGGACTGAAGATGGAACACGAATCCCTGTTCAGCCTCTCGAACCCGGAATTCTGGGTTCTGGTCGCCCTGGTGATCTTCTTTGGCCTGCTGGTCTTCCTGAAGGTCCTGCCGGGCGCCCTGTTCGGCGCGCTCGACAACTACTCGGCCAAGATCAAGGCCGAGCTGGATGAGGCCCAACAACTGCGGGAAGAGGCCCAGGCCCTGCTCGCGGACGTGAAGGCCCAGCGCGACGAGGCCGAGCGCCAAGCCGCGGCCATGCTGGAAGCCGCCAAGGCCGACGCCAAGCGTCTGGCCGAGGAAGCCAAGGAAAAGCTCGAGGAGCAGATCAAGCGCCGCGCCGAAATGGCCGAACGCAAGATCGCCCAGGCCGAGGCTCAGGCCGCCGCCGACGTGAAGGCCGCCGCGGTGGATCTCGCCGCCCAGGCCGCCGAGACCGTCCTGGCCGCCCGCCTCGCCGGCGCCAAGACCGACCCGCTGGCGGACGCCGCCATCGGCCAGATGGGCGCCAAGCTGCAATAGCGGCGAGGGTTCATCGGGTAGACAAAAAGAAGGGCGCGGATCGCAAGGTCCGCGCCCTTTTTCTTTGGGCGCCGGTGAGCGGGATTTCCGAATGTCGGCTCGGGGTGGAAAGCCGCTGTTGATCGGTGGCCAGCAAGTGGTCCCTTCATCAACAGCCCGAAACGATCCGGGCGCCGGTCTGTCGGTCCAGAAGGCTGGCGAACGGGAGCTGGCTCAGCTTCGAGAAATGGTCCCAATCTACGAAATAGGTTTCCAGACCCGCGGCGCTCATCTTCTTCACGATCGCGGCCGAGGCCGGGGTGAGCCGCAGCCTTCCGCTGGCGTCCGGCTCGAACGTGACCGACACCCATGGGTCGTTGATATAGTGGCCCGTCCGGACCATCCGCGCGATCTGATGGTCGGGGCCTAGGACATAGCGGTCCTCTGAATAGGCGTCCTCGCTCTCCTGGGCGTAGGTCACGGACCTAAGGCCGTGGGCGTCAAAGCGCGCCCAGCCAAACACCCCCGGCTGGATTTCATCTTGCTTGGCTAGACGTTCGAATGTCCCGCGATCAAACGCGCACCATCGCCCTGTCCTCGCCCGCCGGGCAAACCACAGCTGAGGATCAGGGACGCCTTTGCGGTTCTCGAACTCTACCGGTGGCTTGAATCGCTGAGGCGGTTGGGCCGACCACGAAGGCTCGAACGCGAACAGGCCGCACGAAATGACGAGCGCGAGAGGTAGAGCCAGAGTCCTCATGCTCCGGACTTTATGCTTGGCCATGCGGCCCGCAAGCCGAAGGCGTCAACATCCGCTTAGGGTGGTTAGCGGAACTTGGCACCGCTTACCGCGCAACGCTATCGTGGCCTATGCTCTGGAACATCATCGACAGGCGAGAACGTTCGTACCGATGGAAGCGCGTCAACGCGATCATCGAGGCAACCTCAAACGACAACAGCGTCAAAGATTCCGACCACGTGGACGTCCATGATGACGATGTCGTTTACGATCAGCGCGCCAACGTGACAGTGGCCGAAGCTGTGGAATGGGCGATGAGTCAGGACCGGCCCGTCACGCTCTTCCTATACGACGCTGGCAAAGGCTTTTGAGCGTCTCGCAAGGGTCGAACATAGTCCTTCGACTGCATCCCAAATCCGACCTTCCCGGCGAATGCCGGGACCCAGATCGAGCCCGCGAGCCTTCATTCCGTTCACGCCGCGCGGTGGCATCATCCCCAGTCGCTCCGGATGAATCTGGGCCCCGCCGGGGAGATCGGTGTGTGGGGGTTCTGAGAAGGGCCGCTCGAGCCCCTACCCGGTCTTGGCCGTCTTCCGCGCCACGTAGTTCTTCACGCGCTTGCGGGTCTTGGCCAGCAGGCGCCAGCGGGCCTTGCGCAGGACGAGCTTCTCGGTGCGGAGCATCTGTTGCCAGACGACCAGCAGCACCTCGGGCTCGCGGCGCATCAGGCGGCGGATCGGGAACACCAGCTTGGGGTGGCGGCGCTGCCAGCGGATGAAGGTCTTCCGCGCCTGGAACGAGTAGCGCAGCACGATCATCAGCCCAATGACCAGCAGCGGCAGGCCGACGTGGCCGGGCAGCGGCGTCAGCACCGCGCCCGCCAGGATCACCAGCGCGCCGAAGCCGATGGCGATCCAGCGGAAGGCGCGGGCGGCGGACTCGCGCAGCAGCAAGGCCAAGCGCGCGCGGCGCCGGACCCGGTGCTTGATATCGATCGTCGCGACCAAGGGGCTCACTGTCCGTTGCGCCTCGCCGCCCGGCGCTTCAGCGACTTGCGCCAGCGGACAGCGACTCTCCAGCGACGGGGCGCGACCAGGCGCTCGACGCGCAGGGTCTGCTGCCAAGCCACCAGCACGACCTCGGGCTCGCGGCGCAGCAGGCGGCGCAGCGGGAAGATCAGCTTGGGGTGAGCGTGCTGGAAGCGCACGAACTGCTTGCGGGCCTTGAACGAGTTGCGCAGCACCAGCATCAGGCCGACGACCGTCAGCGGCAGGCCCATCGGGCCCGGCAGCGGCGCGATGACGATGCCGCCGATGACCAGCAGCACGCCCAGGCTGACCAGGATCACGCGCAGGAATCGCGCGACGAGCTCACGGGCGAGATCATCGGCGGTGCGGCGGGCGCGCGGCATGGCGAGGGCGATAGCGGTCATGGGAGGACAACGAGCTTACGCGCCGCATGCTCCCTGGATCAGCCAGCTAGCCCCGACGCGCCCTCCCGATATGTGGAGCCAGGAGGGCGCCGTAAAGGCGCCCTCTGGTCGCAAGGGGGGTATGGAGAATGCTATTCAGCCGCCAGTGGCGCCGCGGCCACAGGTTTCCACCTCAACCGGGGCTTGCGGGCCGCCTGGGTCTCATCCAGTCGCCGGAGCGGGGCGTGGAACGGCGCGCCCTTGAAGCGCTCCGTATCCCCCGCTTTGGCGGCGCCGGCCAGGGCCCGGAGCGCGGCGATGAAGCGATCCAGCTCCTGGCGGCTCTCCGTCTCGGTCGGCTCGATCAGCATCGCGCCATGCACCACCAGCGGGAAGTACATGGTCATCGGGTGGAAGCCCTCGTCGATCATCGCCTTGGCGAAGTCGAGCGTGGTCACCCCCGTCCCTTCCAGCCAGGCGTCGTCGAACAGGGCCTCGTGCATGCACGGACCATCCGGGAAGGCCGGGCTCATCACGTCCTTCAGGCGGGCCTTGATGTAGTTGGCGTTCAGCACCGCATCCTCGGCGGCCTGCTTCAGGCCGTCGGCGCCGTGGCTGAGCATGTAGGCGTAGGCGCGGACATACATGCCCATCTGGCCGTGGAAGGCGCTCATGCGCCCGAAGGCGGTCTTGGCCCCCTCCTCGCCCGCGTGCTCGACCAGGTCGAAGCCGTCGCCGTCGTGAACCAGCCAGGGCGTCGGGGCGAAGGGCGCCAGCGCCTCGGACAGCACCACCGGACCCGCGCCCGGACCGCCGCCGCCGTGAGGCGTCGAGAAGGTCTTGTGCAGGTTGATGTGCATGGCGTCGACGCCCAGGTCGCCCGGACGCACCCGGCCGACGATGGCGTTGAAGTTGGCGCCGTCGCAGTAGAAGTAGGCCCCGGCCGCGTGGGTCAGGCGCGCGATCTCGACGACGTCGCGCTCGAACAGGCCGCAGGTGTTGGGGTTGGTGACCATGATCGCCGCGACGTGGTCGCCGAGCTTGGACTCCAGGTCCTTGAGGTCGACGCGACCGTCCTCGGTCTGGGC
>JAYRLX010000263.1:0-5618 GCA_041905125.1 Caulobacter sp.
GCCCGTGATGGAGCCGTCGCGTGATCAAGACCACTGTCCGCGACGTCGTCGTCGGCGCCCGCACTATTCGCGTTCACGAAGCCGGCAAGGGCGAACCGGTGCTCATGCTGCACGGCGGCGGTCCGGGCGCCGGCGGGATGTCGAACTACTCGCGCAATCTGCAAGCCCTGGCCGGTTCGTACCGCGTTCTGGTTCCAGACATGCCCGGCTATGGCGCTTCGACCAAGGGCGTCAGCCGCTCCGACCCCTTCGGCGACCTGGCCGGGGCCATGCTCGGTCTGCTGGACGCTCTGGGCGTCGAGCGCGCCCATGTGATCGGCAACTCGCTGGGCGGGGCCTGCGCCCTGCGCATGGCGCTCGACAGGCCCAAGCGTGTCGGCGCCCTGGTGCTGATGGGGCCGGGCGGAGTGGACACAACGCGCAGCCTGCCCACCAAGGGCCTGCAGCGCCTGCTCAACTACTACAAGGGCGAGGGGCCCAGCCTCGACAAGCTGCGCGCCTTCATCGGCGACCTCGTCTACGAGCCCGACAAGGTGCCCGAAGCCCTGCTGCACGAGCGTTACGAGGCCAGCATCGATCCCGAGACCGTCGCCAGCCCGCCGCTTCTGCGGCCCAAGGGGTTCAAACTCCCCGATGTCGACTTCACCCGCGACCAGCGCCTGGCGAGCCTGGCCAATCCCGTCCTCGTGCTCTGGGGACTGGAGGACCGGGTTAACCGCGCCAGCGGCGGGCGCTCCCTGATCCGCCGGCTGCCCAACGCCGACCTTCACCTCTTCAGCCGCACCGGTCACTGGGTCCAGTGGGAGCGCGCCGAGGAATTCAACGCCATCTCCCTGGCCTTCCTGGGCCAGCGGAGCCTCAAGGACCTCTGATCATGACGCCGACCCATACCTCTTCGATCGTGGTCGCTGGCGCAGGTCCGGTGGGCATGTCCACGGCGCTCACCCTGGCCCTGCGCGGCGTCGACGTCATCATCGTCGAGCCCCGCGCCGCCGGCGAGCCGCCCAGCGCCAAGTGCAACACCGTGGCCGCCCGCACGATGGAGATCTTCCGTCAGTTCGGCGTCGCCGACGCCGTGCGCGCCGCGGGCCTGCCCAACGACTACCCGACCGACACCATCTACTGCACCAGCATCACCGGGCCGGAACTGACCCGCCTGACCATGCCGGCGCGCAATGAACGCCAAAAGCCCGGCTTCCTGGACAGCGCCTGGCGCACGCCCGAGCCGATGGTCCGCGTCAGCCAGCTCTATCTCGAGCCGATCCTGTTCGACCGCATCCGGCGCACCCCTGAAATCACCGTCCTCAACGAAACCACCGTCGAGCGGTATGAACAGGACGCCGAAGGCGTGACCGTTCATTGCCGCCGCCTGTCCGACGATGAGCCCTTCACCATCCGCAGTCGCTATCTGGTCGGCGCGGACGGCGGTCGCAGCACCATTCGCAAGGCCATGGGCGTGAAGCTGATGGGCGACGCCGAACTGGGGCGCACCCGCAGCACCCTGATCCGGGCGCCGGGCCTGAAGGCTCTGTTTGGCAAACGGCGTCCGGCCTGGATGAGCTGGGTGGTCAACGACAAGGTCCGCGGCAATGTCGTGGCGATCGACGGCTCGTCGACCTGGCTCATCCACCGTAGCCTTCCGGCGGGCGTGACCGACTACGATGCGGTCGACATGGATCAGTCGATCCGTGACGTGTTGGGCGTGGGTCCGGAGTTTACCTGGGAGGTTCTCAACCACGAGGATTGGATCGGCCGGCGCCTGGTCGCCGAGCGTTTCCGCGACGAGCGGGTGTTCATCGCCGGCGATGCGGCCCATCTGTGGATCCCGTTCGCCGGCTACGGCATGAACGCGGGCATCGCCGACGGCGTGAACCTGGCCTGGCTTCTGGCCGCGGTCGTCAACGGCTGGGCCGCCCCGGCCATGCTCGACGCCTATGAAGCCGAGCGCCACCCGATCACCGAGCAGGTCTCGCGCTTCGCCATGCGCAAGGTCGTCGAGAACGTCGAGGCCATGGGCAAGGGCAAGGTGCCCTCGGCGCTTTCGGCCAAGGGGCCGATCGGCATGGGTCTGCGGGCCATTCTCGGCAAGAAGCTCTACGATATCAACGTGCCGCAGTTCGCGCCCGAGGGGCTCAACTTCGGTTATTTCTACGATCACTCGCCGATCATCGCCTATGACGGCGAGGCGCCGCCCAGCTATTCGATGGGCGAGGTCACCCCCTCGACGGTGCCCGGCTGCCGCATGCCTCACTTCTGGCTCGACGGCGGCTCGGTCTATGACGCGCTGGACCTAGACTACACCCTGCTGCGGTTCGATCCCTCGGCCAATATCGATCCGATCGTCTCGGCCGCCGCCGCCGCGGGCCTGCCGCTCAAGGTGCTTGACGCGCCGCGTCCCGACCTGCCGCAGGCCTTCAAGACCAAGCTGCTCATCGTTCGCCACGATCAGCAGGTGGCCTGGCGCGGCAACGCCGCGCCCGCCGCGCCGGAGACCCTGATCCAGACCCTCCGGGGCGCGGTGGCCGTCCCGGCCGCCCAACTTGCCGCTTCCACCGGCTGATGGAGCGCGCGAACATCACGCCTCACCATGGCCATTGAGGCGGGGATTCGATCGGTGCTTTTGCGGCGTCATAATCTCAACCTGTTGCCGATCCTGCGCGAGCTCCTGCGCACGCGCAGCGTCAGCCGCACCGCCGAACTGGTGGGTCTTAGCCAGTCGGCGGTCAGCGCGGCGCTCTCGCGCCTGCGCGAGACCTTCGGCGATGACCTGCTGGTCATGGTCGGGCGGCGGCTGGAGCTGACCGAACGCGGCGCCGAGCTGATCGAGCAGACCGAGCGGGCCTATCTCGAGGTCGAGACCTTGCTGCGTCCGCCGCAGTTCGACCCGCTGGAAGAGACGCGCCGGTTCATTGTCGCCACCGCCGACTACGTTTCCCTCCTGGTCGCCCCGGTGTTGACCAGTCTTTTGGCCGAGCAGGCGCCCAACGCTTCGGTGCACTTCATCGACGTGCCCGGCAACGTCGCCTCAGAGGTCGTGCGCGGCACCATCGATTTCATCATCGTGCCCTACGACACCGCCGAAGGGGTCTATGACGGCAGTTCGATGACGCTGTTCGACGATGAGATGGTGGTCATCTCCTCGCGCCGGCATCGCAGCTTCGAGGGACCCTTGACCCGCGAGGTCTACGAACGCAGCCGCCACGCGATGTTCCAGATGTCGCCCAAGATCGAGACCACCCACCAAATCCTGGGCATGCGCGAAGGGGGCGTGGCCCAGCGCAATCGCGTGATCGTCCAGCAGTTCACCACCCTGCCGGCCATCGTCGCGGCCACCGACTGCCTGGCCCTGGTGCAGCGGCGCATCGCCGAACGCTTCGCCACCGTGCTCGATATCGAGATCCACGCTCCCCCCTTCGAAATGTCGCCGCTGCAGGTCAGCGCTTTTTGGGGGCGGTCGATGGAGCGCGATCCCGCCCATGCGTGGTTCCGCTCGATCCTCAAGCAAATCAACCCCTAGAGGGCGAGCTATCGACGGGCCTGATACCTCGCCCTGAACTATCGAATTATCGCCGGGGCGCTGGTCGGTCAGCCTCTGGGTCAAGTCGCTGCTGACGACGACCCATGGTGAGGCAATGCCCAAGACTTTGAACGCGAGCGATCGCATCGACACCCGCATCGGCTACGTGATCGTCGAGTCCAACAAGCTCGATCGCTGGCGCGTGTTCGGAGCAGACGGGCTGGGCATGCATGTCGACACTCTGGACGATGGCTCCCTGGCCTTCCGGCTGGACGATCGTCAGGTGCGCATCCTGGTTCGTCCGGGCAAGGCCGAGGACGTGGTCGCGCTGGGCTGGGAGTTCGCCGACGAGGCAGACTTGGCCGCCATGCGCGACCGTCTGACCGCGCATGGCGTGATCTACGTGCGGGGCGACCAGGCCCAGGCGCTCCAGCGTGGGGTCAACGACTATTTCGGCTTTGACGGCCCCAAGGGCCTGCGCATGGAGATCTTCACCGGCCCGCGCAAAAGCAACCTGCCGCTGGCGATCCAGGGCTCGGGCTTTGTGGCCGGCGACCTGGGCGTGGGCCACGTGGCCATCCTCACCCAGCGTCCCGAAGCCGTTATCGAGCACTTCGAAACCCTGTTCGATGCGCGCCTGACCGACAACATCACCGATCGCCTGCAGGGCGTGGAGATGGAGTTCACCTTCCTGCACATGAACCCGCGCCACCACTCGGTGGCGGTCGCGGCCACGGCGGGCAAGCGCCTGGACCCCGTCGGCAAGAAGGTCCAGCACCTTATGGTCGAGGTCGCCAGCCTCGACGACGTCAGCGAGGCCTACCGGCGCTGCAAGGACCTGGGCTTCCGGATCGCCATGAGCGTGGGCCAGCACCCCAACGACCAGAACATCTCCTTCTATGTCGTCAGCCCCTCCGGTTTCGAAATGGAGCTGGGCTGGAACCCCATCCTGATCGAGGACGAGGAGGCCTGGAGCCCCGCCACCTATCGCGGGATCAGCAAGTGGGGCCACCGGCCCGAGGGCAAGCCCTCGCTCGGAGAGATCGCCGCGACCCTCGGCCGGGTCGTGGGCTCGATGATCCGCCCCGGGGACTGACCGGCCGTCCAGCCAGGCCAATAAGAGGGGAGGACAAGATGGAACGCTCAAACGCCGCCAAGGCGCAGGATTCCGCGCAGGCCTGGCGCATCGCCGCCGCCGTCGCCGTCTGTCTGGTGGTCAGCTCGCCGGCGCTGTCGCTCTATACCAGCGGCGTCTTCATGAAGCCGGTGGTCGAATCTCTGGGTTGGAGCCGAGGCGGGTTTTCAACCGCCTCGGCCATCGGCGGCCTGACCGCGGCCTTGGCCGCGCCGATCATTGGCCGCATCGTCGACCGGCGCGGCGCGCGCGCGGCTCTGCTGATCGGCGTGCCGCTGATGGCGCTGGGCTTTTTCCTCACGGCCGCATTCGCCCGTTCGCCCGCCACCTACATGATCTTCGCCGTGCTTGGCGGACTGGTGGCGCCCGTGCAGTCGTCCATGCCCTACGCGCGGATCATCGTCGACTGGTTCGACCGCCGTCGCGGGATCGCGCTGGGCGTGGCGCTCAGCGGCGTTGGGGTCGGGGCGGCGATCTTTCCGCGTCTGAGCCAGGCCCTGATCGAGACCTATGGCTGGCGGCTGGCGCATGCTGGCCTGGGCGTGGCCCTGCTGGTGGTGGCCTACCCGACAATCCTGCTGGCGCTGAAGGCGCCGCCTGTTCAGAACGCGCGCCCGGGCGCGCCCGCGACCCAAGGAACCCGTGTGGGCGCGGCGCTCAAGAGCCGGGGCTGCTGGATCAATGCCCTGGGCTTCTTCACCAACGCCGCGGCCGTCAACGGCGCGGTCGTCCATCTCCCCGCCTTGATCACCGATCGTGGCTACTCGCCGCAACTGGCCGCGACGATCGCGGGCCTCTTCGGCGTGACGATGTTGCTGGGCCGCCTGCTGGCCGGGTGGTTCGTCGATCGCTACGCCGCCTCCAAGGTCGCCTTCGTGCTCTTCCTTCCGGTGGCCGCCGCGCTCCTGGTCCTGGCCAGCGGTCAGGGCGGGACGGCGGTTTTCGTGGCCTGCGCGATCTTCGTCG
>JAYRLX010000264.1:0-5614 GCA_041905125.1 Caulobacter sp.
CCGAGCCGGCCACGTGGCGCTCGGCGCTGTCATGCGGCAGAGCGGCGTGGACGCCGCGCGGGGCGGAGACTGGAGGGGCGATCCCGGAGTCAGCCATGGGCGCTCTCCGCCGTGACGCGGGTTTCGACCTCGGGCGAGCCGCCCTCCAGGAACACCTTGCGCAGCATGTTGCGGGCCGCCAAGGCGCGATAGGTCGCCGAGGCGCGCATGTCGCTCATCGGGGCGTAGTCCGTGTCGAGCGCGGCCATCGCCGCCTCGACCGTGGCCTCGCTCCAAGGCTGACCGATCAGCGCCGCCTCGCAGGCGAGCGCCCGCTTCGGCGTCCCGGCCATGCCGCCGAAGGCGACGCGCGCGTCGGTCACGACGCCGTCCTCAACCGCGATCGAGAACGCGCCGCAGACCGCCGAGATGTCCTGGTCGAACCGCTTGGACAACTTGAAGACCTTGAAGCTCCGCCCTTCGGCCAGCTTCGGAACCACGACGGCCTCGACGAATTCGCCCGGCCGCCGATCCTGCTTGCCGTACTCCAGGAAGAAGGCCTCCAGCGGCAGCTCGCGCCGCTCGTCACCACGGCGCAGGACCAGGGTCGCCCCCGCCGCGATCAAGGCCGGCGGCATGTCGCCGATCGGCGAGCCGTTGGCGATGTTGCCGCCGATCGTCCCGCTGTTGCGCACCTGGGTCGAACCCAGTCGCCGCATCATCGCGCCAAGGTCCGGATAGAGCCGCGCCAGCAGGTCGATCGCATCGACATAGCGGACGCCCGCGCCGATCCGGACGCCTTCGGCCGTCTCTTCGATCGCCCTCAGCTCGGCCACTTCCGAAATGCTGATCAGGGTCGGCAACGGCCGCCGCTGCTTGGTGACCCACAGGCCGACATCGGTCGCGCCGGCCACGATGGTCGCGTCGGGATGCGCGAGATAGGCCTCCGCCAGCTCGTCCACCGTTCGCGGCGACAGCCAGGTTCGCGTGACGCCATGAACCTCGTCCTCGAAGCTCAACGCCAGCATCGTCTCGTCGCGCACGGCCGACAGATCGACCGCCGGCGCGGCGTCAGCGGCCACGCCTTTGGCGACCTCGATGATCGGCCCATAGCCCGTGCAGCGGCACAGGTTCCCGGCCAGCACCTCGCCGACCGGCGCCTCCGCGCCCTTGGCCCCGACCGCGCGGCCATAAAGGGACATGACGATCCCGGGCGTGCAGAAGCCGCATTGCGAGCCGTGCTTGTCGACCATGGCCTGCTGGACGGGATGCAGCACGCCATCCCGCGCCAGGCTCTCAACCGTCATCAGCACCTTGCCGTGCAGCATGGGCAGAAACTGGATGCAGGCATTGACCGCCCGCCAGGCGACGCCCTCTCCTTCCGCCTCGCCGACCAGCACAGTGCACGAGCCGCAGTCGCCCTCGGCGCAGCCCTCCTTGGTCCCCGTGCGGCGCAGGGGACCACGCAGGTGTTCCAGCAGGGTGGTGGTGGGATTGGCCCCACGCACCTCCTGGACTTGGCCGTCGAGCAGAAAGCGGATCACCTCGCCCATCAGCTGCCCCGGTAGGTGGAATAGCCGTACGGCGAGACCAGCAGCGGCACGTGCCAGTGCTGCTCGGTGTTCGAGACGGCGAAGTCGATCACCACCACGTCCAGGAACGGCGGGTCGGTGATCGGCAAGCCGGACGCCTTGAAATGGTCGCCGATCGCGAACTCCAGGCGATAGCCGCCGACCGCCAGGTCCTCGCCGGTGATCAACCGCGCCCGACCGTCAGCGTCCGTGCGAAGCTCCGCGACCAGCGATAGCGCCGCGCCCTCGCGCCGCGACACACGCACGGAGACGCCGGCCGCGGGCTTGCCCGCCGCCTGGTCGAGGATGTGTGTCGTCAGTCCGCTCATCGTCCGCACTCCGATCGAGTCGATGCTCGGCCGCCCTCGCCGCCGTGTCCAGCATTGCAGGACCGCTGCAAGGCCAGATCACCGGACCGCCGAGGAAGACGGCGAACGGCGCCCGAAGCGCGGGCATTATATAATAGATTTATTACTTACGAGAGCCCTCTCGCGGCGCTCCGAATGTTACCGCTATCACAAATGAGCGCATTCGCCGGTCGCACAGGGTTGGAAAAGCCGGTCATCCCCGGTAGCTAGACGGGTGAACGGCCCGCGACCGAGACGGGCCGCGCGAAAACGCGCAGAGCTTCTAGAGGAAGACCAATGGACGAGGATTTCCGCAAGGCGGCGTTGGACTATCACCGCCTCCCGCGGCCCGGAAAGCTGGCGATCGAAGCCACCAAGCGGATGGCCACCCAGCGCGACCTCGCCCTCGCCTATTCGCCCGGCGTCGCCGCGCCGTGTCTGGCGATCGCCGACAACCCCGACACCGCCCGCGACTACACCGCGCGCGGCAACCTGGTCGCGGTGATCTCGAACGGCACCGCCGTGCTGGGCCTGGGCGACATCGGCCCCCTGGCCTCCAAGCCGGTGATGGAAGGCAAGGCGGTTCTCTTCAAGAAGTTCGCCGGCATCGACGTCTTCGACATCGAGGTCGACGCCAAGGATCCCGACCGCTTCATCGAGGTGGTGGCGGCGCTGGAGCCGACCTTCGGCGGCGTGAACCTGGAAGACATCAAGGCTCCGGAATGCTTCGTCATCGAGCGCGCCCTGCGCGAGCGGATGAACATCCCGGTCTTCCATGACGACCAGCACGGCACCGCCATCGTCTGCGCCGCGGCCGTCCGCAACGCCCTGCTCGTCCAGGGCAAGACGCTGAAGGACGTCAAGCTGGTGACCTCGGGCGCCGGCGCGGCGGCCCTGGCCTGCGTCGACCTGCTGGTTTCGATGGGCCTGCCAGTCGAGAACGTCACCCTGACCGACATCAAGGGCGTGGTGCACGCCGGCCGCGAGCCGGACATGCCCGAGAACATGGCCCGCTACGCCCGCCAGACCGACGCCCGCACCCTGCCCGAGGTGCTGCCGGACGCCGACATCTTCCTGGGCCTCTCGGCCCCGCGCGTCTTCAAGCCCGAATGGCTGCCGCTGCTGGCGCCGAACCCGCTGATCCTGGCCATGGCCAATCCCGAGCCGGAGATCCTGCCCGAGCTGGTCCAGGCCGCGCGCCCCGACGCGATCATGGCGACCGGCCGCAGCGACTACGCCAACCAGGTCAACAACGTCCTCTGCTTCCCGTTCATCTTCCGGGGCGCGCTGGACGTCGGCGCCTCCGAGATCAACGAGACGATGAAGGTCGCCGCGGTCGAGGCGATCGCCGAGCTGGCCCGCGCCGAGGCCTCGGAAGTCGTCGCCTCGGCCTATGGCGGCGCCGCGCCGGTGTTCGGCCCGCAGTACATCATCCCCAAGCCCTTCGACCCGCGCCTGATCCTGCAGATCGCGCCGGCCGTGGCCAAGGCGGCCATGGACAGCGGCGTGGCCACCCGGCCGATCGCCGACTTCGACGCCTATCGCCAGGAGCTTGAGCTCTTCGTCTACCGTTCGGGCCAGCTGATGCGGCCGGTCTTCGAGCGGGCTCGCAAGGCGCCGGTCAAGGTCGCCTACGCGGAAGCCGAGGACGAACGCGTGCTGCGCGCGGTGCAGACCGTCGTGGACGAGGGCCTCGCCACCCCGGTGCTGGTGGGCCGCCGCGACGTGATCAAGGCCAAGATCCAGGATCTCGGCCTGCGCCTCGACGTCGGCGGCGGGGTCGAGATCGTCGATCCCCAGGCCGACAAGGACCTGTTCGGTCCCCTGGTCGCGGACTACCAGAAGCTCGTCGGTCGGCGCGGCGTGCCGCCGACGGCGGCCGAGCGCCGCGTCCAGGGCCGTCGCACCGTGGCCGCCTCGATGCTGCTCGCCTCGGGCTATGTCGAAGCCGCCCTGGTCGGCGGCAGCGGCGACTGGTGGCAGCACCTGAAATACGCCCTGCCGATCATCCCCAAGCGGGACAATGTCAGCCGCGTCTACGCCATGTCGTCGCTGATCCTGGACAACGGCACGCTGTTCTTCTGCGACACCCACGTCAATGTCGACCCGACCGCCGAACAGATCGCCGAATGCGCCCAGTTGGCCGCCGAGGCCGTCCGCCGCTTTGGCCTGACGCCGAAGGCCGCCCTGCTCTCGCACTCGTCGTTCGGCGCCAGCAATTCGCCGACCGCCCGCAAGATGCGCGAGGCCCTGGCCATCCTGCGCGAGCAGGCGCCGGAGCTCGAGGTCGATGGCGAGATGCACGCCGACGCGGCGCTCAGCCAGCACCTGCGCGATCGCATGGTCGCCGACAGCCCGCTGAAGGGCTCGGCCAATCTTCTGGTCATGCCCACCCTGGACGCGGCCAATATCGGCCTGACGCTGCTGAGCGCGGCGACGGAGTCGCTGCTGGTCGGCCCGGTGCTGCTCGGCATGGCCAAGCCCCTGCACGTGCTGATCCCCAGCGTCACCGCCCGCGGCATCGTCAACCAGACGGCGTTGGCGGTGAAACAGGCGGCCACCGAGAGGTCTCTCGCCGCGCTTTAGAGGCGCGCCCGAAACGACAAAAGGCCCCGGCCGACGCGTCAACGTCGGGCGGGGCCTTCGAAAGTCTCTGAAAAGGCCGTCCGTCCGGGCGGCCTTTTCGTTTTGAGCCTTAGAGGATGCGCAGGTTGCCGGCCGAGGTCTTGCCCGAGCGGCGGTCCTGTTCAAGCTCGTAACCGACTTGCTGGCCTTCGTTCAGGCCGCGCAGACCGGCGCGCTCAACGGCCGAGATGTGCACGAACACATCGCCGCCGCCGTTGTCGGGCTGGATGAAGCCAAAGCCCTTGGTCGTGTTGAACCACTTCACGACGCCGGTGCCGGACTCGCCGGTGCCGCTCGAGAAGTTGTTGCGCGGAGCGCTGTCAAAGCCGCCACGCGCCGGACGCGGGCCGCCGCGACCAGCGCCGCCGCCGGCCGGAGCCGGGCCGTGGCCCGTGACGCGCAGTTGACCGGCCGAGGTCTTGCCCGAGCGACGGTCTTCTTCCAGTTCGTACGCGACTTGATCACCCTCGTTTAGGCCCGACAGACCCGAGCGTTCAACCGCGGCGATATGGACGAACACGTCCTGGCCGCCGTCCTCGGGCTGAATGAAGCCAAAGCCCTTGGCCGGGTTGAACCACTTAACGACACCGTTCGCCATATTATCCTCAAACACCTCAATCGACGGGCTGATAGTCGGCCCGCGTCCTTCCAAGGGAAGTCATGACGCAAAACCGCGCCATGCGCTATGGGCTTTGAGCGGAGAAAATCGGCTGGAAGGCGGCGATCGCTAGAAAAAGTCGCGGATCGGACGGCGAGCGTGGCGCCAATGCCACTCTAAATTGCGCGCCAGGATATAGAAAAACCCCGGCCTCAATCGGACGGGGTGGACATTTCGACCGCGGGCTTCAGCGGGGACCTTGGGTGCGGGGACAGGATTTGAACCTGTGACCTTCAGGTTATGAGCCTGACGAGCTACCGGGCTGCTCCACCCCGCGTCAGGGTGTTTTGGATTGTGAGGAAGGGTTCTAACGGACTGGATATCCTTTTGGCGGACCTGGCGGCGACCTACTCTCCCGCGCCTTGAGACGAAGTACCATTGGCCCAGGGGGACTTAACGACCGAGTTCGGAATGGGATCGGGTGGGGAACCCCC
>JAYRLX010000265.1:0-5560 GCA_041905125.1 Caulobacter sp.
GACGGTCTGGGCGTTCAGGCCCAGGCGCATCGGCGAGGGCGCGGCGTCGGTGGGATACCAGACGCCGACCTCCACCGGTGCGGCGTCCGGCCGAGGTTGCTGCAGAACCATGAAGCCGGCGTTGGCGGCCAGGGCGGGGGTGGCGGCGGCCGCCAGCAGGGCGGCGGCGAGGAGGGCGCGGAGCGACATGACGGTCCTTCGAGGGGATGACGATGTCGCCGCTTTCGTCGGCGAGGCGGACCTTCGCCAGCGCTTCTGCGTGAATGGGCGAACGGGTTCGCGGGCGGGCGAGCGGGCGCAGGCTGGCGACTCCGCCGGCGCTGGCTCTATACGAAGGACATGACCGCCGTCCGCACGACGCCGCCGCTGTTGGGGACCGCCCGCGAATGGGCGGTCGACTTGGGCGTGGCCGTGGGGATCGGCGTGCTGCTGGGGCTGATGGGGCCTTTCGGCAGCTTCTATAACGGCGGGACTGGCGTGCGGGTGGCCTATTGGGTCGGCAGCTCGGTGACCGGCATGGCGGTCATCGGCGGCCTGGCTCGGCTGGGGTTCGTCCTGGCCTGGCGTCGGAAC
The DNA here is from genome assembly GCA_041905125.1 of Caulobacter sp. GTDB lineage: Bacteria > Pseudomonadota > Alphaproteobacteria > Caulobacterales > Caulobacteraceae > Caulobacter. The sequence continues at coordinate 574 of JAYRLX010000265.1, forward strand.
TGGCCGCTCTGGGCGATGCTGCCGCCGGTGGTGCTGGTCGGCGCCGTGACGCAGGGCGCGCCGCTGCGCGTGGTGGCGCTGGCGCTGTGGCCGCAGATCGGCCGGCTGGTCCCGCCCCTGGAGTGGTACGCCCAATGCGTGGCGATCACGACGCCGATCGTGCTGGTCTACTACTTCGTCCGCGTCCGCCCGCTCGCGCGGGCCCGCGCGAGCGGGGGCGTGGTTCCGGTCACGACGGCCGCTCCGGCCATCGACCCCGGCGCCGTCCTCTATCTGAGGATGGAGGACCACTATGTCCGGGTGCGCACCGAGCATGGCTCCAGACTCGAAATGGGGCCCTTGGCGCGGGTCACCGCGGGGCTCGACGGCGTCGAGGGCCTGCAGACCCATCGCTCGTGGTGGGTCGCGCGGCGGGCGATCGTCGGGGTCGAGCGGGACGGTCGAAACCTGCGTCTTCGCCTCGTCGACGGCCAGACCGCGCCCGTCAGCCGCGCGTCGGTGGCCAAGCTTCGGGCCGCCGGCTGGCTGGCCGAAGAAAATCCGGCCTGAAGCGCCGCGTCGCGGCGTCGCAGGCTCCGGATCGATGGCGCCCGGATAGGCGCTCGCGACCCGAGAGCGGCGGCCGGAATTCTCGCGACAGAACGCCGCAATATCAGATTGGCGGCCGTGTGATACGACCTCGGATTAACGGATGCCGACGTCCGGCGAGGCTTTGAGATTACCGGTTTCCGGCCTTGGCGGGGGCGTTTCGGGAGGCCCGGAAACGCTGGGTGCGACGCCTGCGACCAATGTGCCAAAGCGTCAGCGGACGGCTTGCACCCGATTCGCAAATCAGATTAACCATTCGACCAACACGAACATTCACCATTAACCAGTCTTAAATTAACTCTCCGGCAGGATGGTCGAAGGGTTTAACCGGCGGTCATTCCGCCAAGACGTCGAATTACGCCTAAATGGCGTGGAGGGGCTCATGCGCGTACTGTTGATCGAGGATGACAGCGCGACCGCGCAGACGATCGAATTGATGCTGAAGTCTGAAGGCTTCAACGTCTATACGACCGATCTGGGTGAGGAAGGCGTGGATCTGGGCAAGATCTATGACTACGACCTGATCCTGCTGGACCTGAACCTCCCCGACATGAGCGGCATCGACGTGCTGCGCACGCTGCGGGTCGCCAAGATCAACACGCCGATCATGATCCTGTCGGGCACGGCCGAGATCGACACGAAGGTGAAGACCTTCGCCGGCGGCGCCGACGACTACATGACCAAGCCCTTCCACAAGGACGAGATGATCGCCCGCATCCACGCGGTGGTCCGTCGTTCTAAGGGTCACGCCCAGTCGGTCATCAAGACCGGCGACATCGTCGTCAACCTCGACGCCAAGACCGTCGAAGTGAACGGCAACCGCGTGCATCTGACCGGCAAGGAATATCAGATGCTCGAGCTGCTCTCCCTGCGTAAGGGCACGACCCTGACCAAGGAAATGTTCCTGAACCACCTGTACGGCGGCATGGACGAGCCCGAGCTGAAGATCATCGACGTGTTCATCTGCAAACTGCGCAAGAAGCTGGCCGCTTCGGCCCACGGCAAGCACCACATCGAAACCGTCTGGGGCCGCGGCTACGTCCTGCGCGACCCGAACGAGCAGATCAACGCCGCCTAAGGCGACTCACTTTAGTAAGCGTAACAGTAAGCGTACCCAAGACGCCCGCCGGAAACGGCGGGCGTTTTCTTTTTGGGTCAACGGCTTAGCTTGCCTGTCGCTCCGCCCCGTGACAAATCGACCGAAGCGCCGAATAGTCCTTGCCGCCGGTGACCGGCGTGACCAAGGTCCGGCGCGGGCGCCGGGGGGCTTCCCGGCCGTACGCAACTGACTTGCGCGGCGTCGATATCGACGGGGGCACGATGCAGGAATTCGATCCGCGACGCAGCGCCACGCGCTGGGCGCCGAGGCTCTTTACCGCCGTCGCCGGCCTGGCCGCTCTGGGCCTGGGTCTGAAGCTGACCGCCGATGACGTGAAGGCCCCCGCCGACAAGGCGCCGCTGGATCCCGCCGCCCTGGCCGCCCTTCAGCATGTCGCCTTCGCCGGCGCCGAGGCCCAGCCTGGCTTCGAGCGTCCGGAGAACGTCGAGGTCAAGGTCCGTCCCGGCGAGACCCTGCTGGGCGCGGTGCAACGCGCCGGGGTGACCCAGGAGGAGGCGCGCCAGGTCGTCTCGGTGCTGCAAGGCGCGATCGACACCGTCAACATCAAGGCCGGCATGGCGTTCGAGGCCGCCATCGCCCAGCGGCGCGGCCAGCGGGGCCCGGCGCGGCTGATCGGGCTGTCGATGCGGGCCAGCCCCTCCTCGACCCTGACCGTCTCGCGCACCTTCGACGGCGCCCTGCGCCTGCGCGAGTTGGAGGAAAAGGTCCGCGACGAGAAGAAGGTCGCGTGCGGCGAGATGAACGGCTCGTTCTACGAGAGCGTCGCCAACGTCGGCGGAACCCCGCAGGTGATCAGCCAGGCGGCCAAGCTGTTCTCGCACAAGATCGACTTCTCGCGCGACATCCAGGAAGGCGACCGCTTCTGCCTGGTGTTCGAGCGCAAGGTCACCGAGAGCGGCCGCACGATCGAGGCGGGCGACCTGGAATACGCCGAGGTCAAGGGTCAGAGGTTCTACGCCTTCGACCGCAAGGACAGCGATGGCAAGCCCCAGTTCTTCGACGAGTTGGGCAAGAATATCAAAGGCTTCCTGCTGCGCACGCCGGTCGACGGCGCGCGGATCACCTCGGTGTTCGGCATGCGCAAGCACCCGGTGCTGGGCTATACCCGCGCCCACCAGGGCGTCGATTTCGGGGCCGGCACGGGCACGCCGATCCTGGCCGCCGGCGACGGCGTCGTGCTGGAGGCCAAGCGCTGGGGCGGCTACGGCAACTGGCTGCGCATCCGCCATTCCGGCAATTGGGACACCGGATACGGCCACATCTCGCGCTACGCCCCCGGCATCCGTCCGGGCGTGAAGGTGCGCCAGGGCCAGGTGGTGGCCTATGTCGGCGCCACGGGCCTCGCGTCGGGTCCGCACCTCCACTACGAGATCTGGCAGCGCGGCCAGCGGGTCAATCCGATCGGCGCCAAGGTGCCGCAAGGCACGGTGCTGGCCGGCTCGGAACTGGCCGCCTTCAGGTCCCAGAAGGCCCGCATCGATCGCATGCTGGCCGATGGCGGCGCGGTGCTGGACACGCCCAGGCTGGCGAACCTGGACGGCGGCAAGGGCGAATAGAATTTGATCTGGCGCTAGGCGCGGCGGCGTTCGGCGGGCGAAGCTTGAGCGTAAACGCTTTAGGAGCTTCGACATGGCCAATCCGCCCAAGCCTCGCAGCAACCCGGCCCTGCGCTTCGCGGCCGTTCGACGGATTCACACCTATCTTGGCCTGCTGATCGCCCCGAGCGTGCTGCTGTTCGCCATCACCGGCGCGCTGCAGATCTACAAGCTGCACGAGGCGCACGAGGGTTACGTCCCGCCGCCCGTCGTCGAGAAGCTGGGCATGGTCCACAAGGTCCAGGCCTACAAGGCGCGCGGCAAGCGGCCCGGCCCGCCCGCCGCCGAAGCGGCCAAGACGGCCGCGGCTCCGGCGACCGCCAAGGCGTCCGAGGCCAAGCCCCCCGAAGCCAAGCCCCCCGCCAAGCCCAAGCTGGCCGTGACGCTGCTGAAGGCGATCTTCCTGCTGGTCTCGATCGCCCTGGCCGCCGCCACCGTGCTGGGCGCCTGGATGGCCGTCGCCTATGGGCGCGAGAAGAAACTTTCCTGGATCCTGCTGGGTATCGGGACGGTGATCCCGGCGGTGCTGATCGCCCTGTCGGCCTAACCTGGGGAGGAGCGCGTCAATCCGGCGCGCTCTTCTTGCGGCGTTCAAAGGTGACGTAGCGGAAATCTCGCCGCTCTGGATGTCGTGGAAATTTCATCTTTCGAGCGGCCCGTATCACGGCGCGGGCCGTTCATAGTCTACGCCTTGTTTACTTTAAGACCCCTAGTCTCCTGACCAACAGGAGACCCGCATGTTCCGACGCAAGACCGAAGACACCGCTCGCCAGGACGTGGCCAATTTCATCTTCGAGAATTCGCCGGACTGCTACTACGTGATCGAGAATGGCGTGATCTCCGACTGCAATCCGGCGATGGAGCGGCTGATGGCCTGCTCGCGCAAGGATCTTCTGGGCGTCTCGCCAAGCCGTCTGTCGCCCGAGCTGCAGCCCTGCGGCGGTCGATCCGAGGATCTCGTCGTCTCGCGAATCCAGGAAGCCTTCGCCAAGGGCTATATTCGTTTCGAGTGGCTGCACCAGCGGCTGGACGGCGAGCTCCTGCCGGTGCTGGCCACCGTCATCCCGGCCAAGGTCGGCGGCCGAGATGTCCTGATCGCCTTGTGGCAGGACTATCGCGACACCGTCGCCATGCGCGAGGCGCAGGCCAAGGCGCGCGAGGCCGAGCAGCACGCCGCCGCCGAGCAGGCCGGGGTGGTCAACCAGCTGGCTCAAGGGCTGAAGACGCTGGCCGAGGGCGATCTGCGCGTCCAGATCGACACCCGCTTCCCCGCCGCCTACGAGCAGCTCCGCGCCGACTTCAACACCGCCGCCTCGGCGCTGGAGAGCGCCGTCGCCCAGGTCTCGACCGGGGTGAAGACCATCACCGGCGGCGCCAACGAGCTGTCGTCGGCCGCTTACGACATGTCGCGCCGGATCGAGCAGCAGGCCGCCAGCCTGGAAGAGACCGCCGCGGCTCTCGACGAGATCACCGCCACCGTCCAGCGCACTGCCGAGAACGCCAAGGAAGCGGCCGAGGTCACCACGGCCGCCCGCGACGCGGCCGAGGCGGGCGGTTCGGTCGTGCGCCAGGCGACCGAGGCGATGTCCAGCATCGAAGGCTCCTCGCGCGAGATCGGCAACATCATCGGGGTGATCGACGAGATCGCCTTCCAGACCAATCTGCTGGCCCTGAACGCTGGCGT
>JAYRLX010000266.1:0-5544 GCA_041905125.1 Caulobacter sp.
CGGCGAAGGTCATCGACACGCGCTGGTAGGGCGTCCCCGCCGTCGGCGTGTAGGCGCTGTTCTCCCAGGCAGTGGCGAGCGGCGGGCTCATCGCGGCCAGGGCGGCTTCGAAGGCGGCGCGGATCTTGACCACGCTCATGGGCGGGCCGCCGGGATCGAGGCGCGCGGAGGCGAGCCGGAAGCCTGGCGGCTCCCGGAGGGCGGAACGAGGATCATGGAGAGGACTCCCGAGAGCGGGCTTGAGAGATGAAGACCCGGCCTTCACGACGAAGTCCGGGCCGCGCGCGACCTCGCCTCAAGCCGTAAAGGGCGTGGGGCGCTCAGATGCGGGAAGGTGAAGATCAAGTCTTCGGAGCTCGACACGCCGTCTGAGGACGGATCTCCGAGACTGATCACATTAGACCATTCACCTTCCCGCCAGTCAATCTATTTGTTCACGGATTGTTCTTGCTTTTGCGGTCGCGCGTCATTTGCTTGGACAGAGCCTCGATCAGCGACAGGGCTTCGATGAAGACTTGGCGATGACAGGTGATCGCGCGGCCGACGCCGAACGAGGACAGGCTGGCGCCCTCCCCGGCCACGGCGCGCAAAAGGCGCAAGGCCATGGGCTTGTCGGCCAGGCACATGGCGACGGCGCGGTCTGCTCGGATCACGAAGTCGAGGCTGCGGGCCCGGCGCAGACGAGCGGCCACGAAGCGATCGTTGTCATGCCCCCCGCCCCGGCCAGGCTCGAGGCTGGCGGCGCGCAGGTCGCGCCCCCGCGCCTCGAAGCCCTGGCGATACAGCAGGCCGACGGCGTACTGCGCCTCGTCGATATGGCCCGCCTCGCGCAGGCTGCGCAGGCCGTCGCGGCTGGAAACCCTCAGCTTGCCCGCCGAGGTCTCGACGCGCTCTCCCCGCGCCCGGGCCAGGGCGAAGGTCTCGACCAGGCCGGCGGCGACGTCCGCCTCGCCGCGCCTGGCGGCTTGCGCGCCGACGATGCGCTGCATGGTCTCGCGCGCGGCCTGGCGGGCGGCGGGACTGAGGGCCAGGGCCGCGGCGCGGTCGGCGCGGGCCAGGTCGCGCAACTCGGCCGAGGTGAGCCCTTCCGGGCGGAGGACTTGGGCGGAAATGATCGATCCCCTTGTGCTCGAAGATGGGTCAGCGCCCGAAGCGGACGCCGCGACGGTTCTGGGCCAGGGCGTGGCGGCGGGCCTCGCCGGCGCAGACCTGGGCGACGAAGTCGTGGCCTTCGCTCTCGGCCAGCATCCGGCCGGCGGCGCGGATAATGGCGCACAGCATCGGCTTGCGCGGACCGCAGGCGCGGACGGCCTGGTCGATCGCGCCCTCGGCGACCTCGTCCTGGAGGCCAGTCACCCGCCCGCCGCCTCCAGGGCGGCGCGGCCGGCGGTGGTCAGGCGGACGCGGCAGGGCCGTCCGCTCAGGCGCTCGACGAAGCCCAGCCCGCGCGCCGCCTGCGCCCGGTCGCTGCCCGCCGAGAGGCTGACCGCCATCTCGTCGGCCACGTCGGCCAGGGTCAGGGCGCCGTCGGACAGCGCCTCCAGCACCGCCAGGACCTTGGCGGGAACGACGGGCTCGTCCGGCAGCGCGCCGCACAGACGGGCGCGGATGGCGTCCGACAGGGCGAAACGGTCGGGGCGCGGATCGCCCATCAGCCAGGCGGTCAGCACCGCCCGGGGCCGTCGCCGATCCGCCTCGGTGCGGCGGGCGACATAAGCGTGGAGCGAGGCGCGCGCGGGCGCATGACCGGGCGAACCGGTCGCAAGGATCGGAATCATCTGGAATTTCCTGCGGCTGGAAGCCGATGGAGGGGGAATGAGCGGGAAGCCGAGCCCGGCTCGCGGGGCCAAGGGCGCAACTTCCGGAATATCCAATTTGTACCAAATACAAATTTGCATGGCAAGCAAATTTTGTGTTTAATGCGTGGATATCCCCCTTTCGCTCCCGTTGGAATTTGCATGACGACCGATCGGCAGGCCAAGGCGCAGCGGCGCGGCAAGACCTTCATCCGCGCCTGGCGCAAGCACCGCGGCATGAAGCTGGAACAGGCCGTCGAGCGCCTGGACCTGGAGGTCAGCTATCCCTACTCCGTCGCCCAGCTCTCACGGGTCGAGCGTGGCGAGACCGGCTATTCCCAGGACCTGCTCGAGGCCCTGGCGACCATCTATCGCTGCGAGCCGGCCGACCTGATCATGCGCGATCCGGAAGCCTCCGAAGCGATCTGGTCGATCTGGGACCAACTGCAGCCCGTCCAGCGGATCCAGCTGGTCGAGATCGGCCAAACCCTCAAGAAAACAGGCTAAATCCCGCTCTAGTCCAGCGCCAGGATCTCGCCCTGGCGCGCGATCAGCTTGGGATTTTCCCAGAGCCCCGAGAGCGGCTCGCCGCGCACGCGATACAGCGCCACGCCTGACGAGCGCCGGGCCAGGACCTCCATCTCGCGTCGCGCGTCCTCCTCGAAATAGCACTCCCGCACCTCGGTCGGCGCCAGCGTTCCGCCCCGCCGTCCGAAGGCCTGCACGCAGAACCGCGTCACCGCGAACACGACAACCTCCGCCTCTAACGGGCTCACTCTGCACGCGTCCTTGGCGAGAGTCGATTGGCGCGCTCGCCCAATGCGTCCGCTTCTGACGCACGTTAACTTTTGCACGACGAGAGAAATGCGCTCTGCTCTGCGCTTGCGCCAGACGCAAGCAGAAAGCTCGCGGCCAACCGGAGACGCACGCGGGTTGGGACATAGATTTCGGGTGATGTGAACGATCGGAGGCGGTGGTAGGCCCGGAGGGACTCGAACCCCCAACCAGACCGTTATGAGCGGTCGGCTCTAACCATTGAGCTACAGGCCCGCGCGGAGTCGCCTTGAGCGCACGCGAGCGGGCGGATTAGCACGGGCCGAACGCGGCTTAAAGGTCCGGTTCAGGTTGGAGCTGTCATCAGGGAACCATAGCTATCCGGCCACGCTTCGCCTGCGCCGGACAGATCTGGAGAACAATGATGACCAACACCGCCCGCCGCCCCGCCAAACTGATGGCCGCCTTCGCCGCTCCCGCCCTTCTGGGCGGCGCCCTCCTGATGGGCGCGGCCGCGCCGGCCCTGGCCCAGACCAGCGCCGACACGGCCTTCAAGGCCACCACCTTCAACCTGTCGGCCTATGGCGAGACCCGCGTGGCGCCCGACATGGCCACCATCACCCTGGGCGTGCAGACCGAAGGCGCGACCGCCGGCGAGGCCCTGAAGGCCAATGGCGCGCGGATGAACCAGGCTCTGGCGGCGCTGAAAAAGGCCGGGATCGCCGAGCGCGACATCCAGACCTCGAACCTGAACCTGAACGCCCAGTACGCCTACGAGCAGAACCTGCCGCCGAAGCTGACCGGCTACCAGGCCTCGAACCAGGTGACGATCACGGTGCGCGATCTGGCCAAGCTGGGCGCGACCGTGGACGCGGCCGTCGGCGCGGGCGCCAACACCGTGAATGGCATCAGCTTTGGCCTGATGAACCCGCAGGCGGCCGAGGACGCCGCGCGCCTGGAAGCGGTGAAGGCCCTGCAAGCCAAGGCCGAGCTCTATGGCCGCGCCACGGGCTACAAGGCCGTGCGCCTGGTCAACCTCAGCGAAGGCGGCGGCTACACGCCCCCCTCCCCGCCGATGCCGGTGTTCGCCATGGCCAAGCGCGAGATGTCGGACGCGACCAGCATCTCGGCCGGCGAGCTGAAGGTGCGGGTGGATGTCAGCGCGGTCTATGAGGCGGCGAAGTAGGCGCGACAAAGCCGCCGCCCCTCGCGGGGCGGCGGCTCTTGATCGCTAGAAGCCGGCCTTCTTGAAATCGTGCTCGACCCGTTCCTTGATCTCAAGGCCCGGCAAGGCGCGTTCGCCTTCCATCACCGCGACATAGGTCAGGTTGCGCTGCGGCTTGCCCTCGCCGGTCGGCACGGGCCCCACGGCCCAGCCGACGGTGTTGGCGCCCGTGGTCGGGCAGCTGGTGAAGCGGGCCGGCTTGCCCAGTCCAGCCTTCAGCACGTCCGCGGCGGTTGTCGTCTCCCCGCCCTGGCAGGTCGGCAGGTTGCGCGAACAGGTGATATAGCCGCCGCCGCGCCAGACGGTGCGGCCCTTGTCGTCGGCCACGATCACGCAGGTCGAAGGCGAGCCGATCGACTTGCCGATCGCCTTGGTCAGGGCGGCCTCGTCCACATCAGCCGGCAGTTTCGGGGAACAGGCCGAGAGACCGGCGGCGGCGAGGACGACCAGGACCAGGCGGCGGGCCATGCGTCAGGCCGCCTTCTTGATCAGGTTGCCTTCGTCCAGCAACACGACGGTCGGGGCGTAGTTGCGCGCCTCTTCGGCCGGCATCTGGCAGTAGGTCACGACGATGACGAGGTCGTTCTTCTGCACCAGGCGCGCGGCGGCGCCGTTGACGCCGATGACCTTGGAGCCGCGCGGGGCCTCGATGGCGTAGGTGGTGAAACGCGCGCCGTTGGTGATGTTCAGCACGTCGACCTGTTCGTTCGGCAGGATGCCCGAGGCGTCCAGCAGATCGCGGTCGATCGCGATCGAGCCTTCGTAATCGAGGTCGGCCTGGGTCACCGTGGCGCGGTGCAGCTTGGCCTTCAGCATGGTAAGCAGCATGGCGGGAAGCCTATCCCTTTGATTAGAATGAGATATTGGGGCCGCCACACACAAGGCCCAACGATCAGCTCCCGCCATATAGCCATGACGCCAGCGCGATTCAATCGCACCGCAACATGACGTAAGGGCAGACAGGGCGGCGGGTTGGGCGGCGAGCCGTGGGCCTACAGCTTGTAGCCGCCCGCCTGGAGCTTGGTGAAGACCGCCTTGGTGATCTTCACATAGCCCTTGTTCGGATCGCGGAAGTACAGCGGGTCCTTGGTCCGCGTCGGGTCGAAGCCGTCGCCGACCAGGTCGACCTTGCGATACTTGAAGGTGCCGGTCGTCTCGATCGCCTGCTGCAGCCGCAGGAAGATCGGCCGCGCATAGCTGGGCAGGTGCTCGTCGACATGCTGGGCGAAACCCGCCAGATCGAACTGCGGATCGGTGACCAAGGCCGCCATGCCGGCCTTGCCGTCCAGATCGCCGACCGGGACGCCATAGACATTGACCTCGAGTACATGCTCGACGGCGGCCAGGCGCTCGGCCACCTCGCTGGTGGCGACGTTCTCGCCCTTCCAGCGGAAGGTGTCGCCGATGCGGTCGACGAAATAGATGTAGCCGTCGCTGTCCACCCGCATCAGGTCGCCGGTGCGGAACCACGAGTCGCCCTTCTGGAAGACGTCGTGCAGCACCTTCTTCTCGGTCGCGGCCTTGTCGGCGTAGCCGACAAAGTTCGAGCGGGCGTCATTGGCGATATGGCCGATGCACTCGCCGACCTCGCCGGACGCGCACTCGATACAGCAGCCGTCGGGGCCGCGAACGGGCGTCTCGGTCTCGACGTCGAACTTGACGACGCGAATGTTGAACTTGCTGCGCAGATAGCCCGGGACCCGGCCGATCGCGCCGCGTCGGCCGTCGAAGTTGAACAGCGAGACATTG
>JAYRLX010000267.1:0-5532 GCA_041905125.1 Caulobacter sp.
CTCCGGTGATCGCCACGCCATTGATCGCGCCGATCACCGGCTTGCGGCATCGCTCGACGGCTCGGACGGGGTTTGAGCGCGCGTCCTGGTCGTTGGCCGCGCCCATGGCCGAGGCGTCGCCGCCCAGCTCCTTGAGGTCGAGACCCGCCGTGAAGGCGCGCTCGCCGGCGCCGGTCAGGATCACCACGCTGACGTCCGGATCGGCGTCCAGCGCCACCATGGCGTCGTAGAGCGCCAACCTGAGCGCCTTCGACAGGGCGTTCATCGCCTCCGGCCGGTTGAGGGTGACGATGGCGATCGGGCCGCGGCGTTCGACGTCCAGCATGGGATCCTCCCTGGAATAAGCGATGATCGCGCGGCGTCCGGAAGGGAAGTCAAGTTGCGCCCGGAGCGCTTGGCGGCTAAGCCTCCCGCGCCTTTGGCCTTGAGGAGCAGTCCATGACCGAGATCGTCGACATCATCGCCCGTGAAATTCTCGACAGCCGGGGCAACCCGACCGTCGAAGTCGACGTCATCCTCGAGGACGGCGCCTTTGGTCGCGCCGCGGTGCCGTCGGGCGCCTCGACCGGCGCTCACGAAGCCAATGAAAAGCGTGACGGCGACAAGGCTCGATATCTGGGCAAGGGCGTTCAGCAGGCGGTCGACGCCGTCAATGGCGAGATCTTCGACGCGCTGTCGGGCGTCGACGCCGAGGACCAGCGCCGCCTCGACAACCTGCTGATCGAGCTGGACGGCACGCCGAACAAGGCCCGCCTGGGCGCCAACGCCATCCTGGGCGTCTCGCTGGCCGCCGCCAAGGCCGCCGCGGAGTCGGCCGGCCTGCCGCTCTACAAGTACGTCGGCGGCGTGAACGCCCGCGTGCTGCCGACCCCGATGATGAACATCATCAACGGCGGCGCTCACGCGGACAATCCGATCGACATCCAGGAGTTCATGATCCTGCCGACCGGCGCCAAGGACTTCCGTGAAGGCCTGCGCATGGGCGCCGAGATCTTCCACGCCCTGAAGAAGGCCCTGAAGGACGCTGGCCACAACACCAACGTCGGCGACGAGGGCGGCTTCGCCCCGAACCTGGCGTCGGCCGAAGCCGCGCTCGACTTCATCGTCAAGGCTGGCGAGAAGGCCGGCTACAAGGCCGGCGACGACTTCGTGCTGGGCCTGGACGTCGCCTCGACCGAGTTCTTCAAGAACGGCAAGTACGAGCTGGAAGGCGAGGGCAAGTCGCTGGATCCGGCCGCGATGGTCGACTACCTGGCCGGCCTCGTGTCCAAGTTCCCGATCCTCACGATCGAGGACGGCATGGCCGAGGACGACTTCGACGGCTGGAAGCTGCTGACCGACACCCTGGGCAAGAAGGTTCAGCTGGTCGGCGACGACCTGTTCGTGACCAACCCCAAGCGCCTGCAACTGGGCCTCGACAAGGGTCTGGCCAACTCGATCCTGGTCAAGGTCAACCAGATCGGCACGCTGTCGGAGACGATCGACGCCGTCGAGCTGGCCCACCGCCACGGCTACACCAGCGTGATGAGCCATCGCTCGGGCGAAACCGAGGACAGCACGATCGCCGACCTGGCCGTCGCCCTGAACTGCGGTCAGATCAAGACCGGCTCGCTGGCCCGTTCTGACCGGACCGCGAAGTACAACCAACTGCTGCGCATCGAGGAGATGCTGGACGACCAAGGCGTCTATGCCGGTCGCGCGGCGCTGAAGGGCCGCTAAAGTCCTACATCGTTGGATCTAGAGGGCGCGGCTTCGCAAGGTCGCGCCCTTTTTGCTGTCTGGGCGGCAGCTTTTGGCGCGAGGCTCGGCGGCGACGATTCCATTCGGAGGCGTGTTTCGATCGCCTTCGCCCGCGATTCAGTAATGGCTAACCCACAAATTTTCTAAAAGGGTGCGATTGGTTTCAAGAGAGACCATCTTCCTGGCCTTCGCCGCCGCGAAATAGCTTCGGCGGTGCGGTATCTAGATGCGGGTGAAACCATCTCACGTGAAAGCATCAAGGGTGCCTGCTTCTCGCGAACGACCGGCGTTCGCAACACCCAGATTTAGAAGGCGTTAAGCAGGGTCGGCGATCCTGCGAATCCCTCTTTGGGACGCTCAGATGTTCGCCCGACTGCAACCTTTCCTGCCGACCGCGGCGATCTTCTTCCTGATTTTTTACTTCGCCTTTCACGCTCTGACGGGTGATCGAGGCCTGCTGTCCATTTCGCAGCGCAACGCGGACCTCGCAGCAAAAACAAAGGAACTCAGGAAGATACGCGCGGAGAGGATGGACCTGGAGGCTCGTGCTCGTCTATTACGCAGCGGCAGTCTGTCGGCCGACCTGCTGGAAGAGCGCGCGCGCTCGCTCCTGGGATATGCCGACCCGAGGGACTATGTGATCCGGGTCAAGCGTCCGAGCTGACCGATCCCATAAGCTTTTGGAATCGATTGCCGGTCGCGCGGAGCTATTTGGCTTTGAACGGCTTGATGGTGCACTAGGGCGTTTCCTTCGCGGAACCGACGACTTTTTCGGCGGGAAATGCTCTCAGGACGAAGGCCGCGATGAAGATTGGCCAGGGAGATTTGAATGGCGCGTACGCGCAAGGCTGAGGCCTCAGAGGGGAAGGCGGCTGACACCGGTGTCAACGCCTTCGTCGGAAAAGACGAACTCCTGAAATTCTATCAGGACATGCTGCTGATCCGCCGCTTCGAGGAGCGGGCCGGCCAGCTGTACGGCATGGGCCTGATCGGCGGCTTCTGCCACCTGTACATCGGTCAGGAAGCCATCGCGGTCGGCATGCAGTCGATCTCGCAGAAGGGCGACCAGATCATCACGGGCTATCGTGACCACGGCCACATGCTGGCCGCGGGCATGGATCCGCGCGAGGTCATGGCCGAACTGACCGGCCGGGCCGGTGGTTCGTCCAAGGGCAAGGGCGGCTCGATGCACATGTTCGACGTCGCGACCGGCTTCTACGGCGGTCACGGCATCGTCGGCGCCCAGGTCTCGCTCGGCACCGGCCTCGCGCTGGCCAACCACTACAAGGGCAACGGCAACGTCTCGTACGCCTATATGGGCGACGGCGCGGCCAACCAGGGCCAGGTCTACGAGAGCTTCAACATGGCCCAGCTGTGGAAGCTGCCGGTCGTGTACGTGATCGAGAACAACCAGTACGCCATGGGCACGGCCGTCGAGCGCGCCGCTTCCGAAACCGCGTTCCACAAGCGCGGCGTCTCGTTCCGCATCCCGGGCGAGGAAGTTGACGGCATGGACATCATCGCCGTTCGCGAAGCCGGCGCCCGCGCCACCGAGCACGCCCGCAGCGGCCAAGGTCCCTACATCCTCGAGATGAAGACCTACCGTTACCGCGGCCACTCGATGTCCGACCCGGCCAAGTACCGCACCAAGGAAGAGGTCGACGAGGTCAAGACGACCCGCGATCCGATCGATCACATCAAGGAGCGCCTGGCCAAGGCCGGCGTCACCGAAGACGACCTGAAGGGCGTCGACGCGGAAGTGAAGCGCATCGTCGCCGAAGCCGCCGAGTTCGCTCGCACGAGCCCCGAGCCGGATCCCTCGGAACTGTACACTGACGTCTACCTGGAGGCCGCCGAGTGACGGACATCCTGATGCCCGCCCTTTCTCCCACCATGGAGGAAGGCACCCTGGCCAAGTGGCTGGTCAAGGAAGGCGACACCATCAAGGCCGGCGACGTGATCGCCGAGATCGAGACCGACAAGGCGACGATGGAAGTCGAAGCCGTCGACGAAGGCGTGGTGGAAGCCATCCTGGTCCCGGCCGGCAGCGAGAACGTCAAGGTCAACACCCTGATCGCGCGCCTGAAGGGCGAAGGCGAAGCCGCCTCGGCTCCGGCCGCTCCCGCGCAAGCCACGGGCGAGCCGGAGAAGGCCGCGCCGCAGGTCGCCACCCCGACGCCGGCTGGCCCGATCTCGGCCGCCTCGACCTTCGCCGACCCGGAAATTCCGGCTGGTGCGCCGACGAAGAAGATCACGGTCCGCGACGCCCTGCGCGACGCCATGGCCGAAGAGATGCGCCGCGACGACCGCGTGTTCCTGATGGGCGAGGAAGTCGCCCAGTACCAGGGCGCCTACAAGGTCAGCCGCGACCTGCTGCAGGAGTTTGGCGACAAGCGCGTCATCGACACGCCGATCACCGAGCACGGCTTTGCCGGCATGGGCGTCGGCGCGGCGATGGCCGGCCTCAAGCCGATCGTCGAGTTCATGACCTGGAATTTCGCCATGCAGGCGATCGACCAGATCATCAACTCGGCCGCCAAGACGCTCTACATGTCGGGCGGCCAGATCAAGTCGTCGATCGTGTTCCGCGGCCCGAACGGCGCCGCCTCGCGCGTGGCTGCCCAGCACAGCCAGGACTACGCCGCCTGGTACGGCAACGTCCCGGGTCTGAAGGTCATCGCGCCGTACGACGCCGCCGATGCCAAGGGCCTGCTGAAGGCCGCGATCCGCGATCCGAACCCCGTCGTCTTCCTCGAGCACGAGATGATGTACGGCCACGAGTTCGACATCCCGGACGTCGAGGACTGGGTCGTGCCGATCGGCAAGGCCAAGGTCCGTCGCGAAGGCTCGGACGTCACCCTAGTGGCCTACAGCCGCATGGTGGGCTTCGCCCTGAAGGCGGCCGAGGAGCTGGAGAAGGAAGGCATCCAGGCGGAGGTCGTCGACCTGCGCACGATCCGTCCGATGGACCACGCGACCATCCTGGAAAGCGTCAAGAAGACCAACCGCCTGGTCACGGTCGAGGAAGGCTGGGGCCCGATGGGCGTCGGCGCCGAGATCGTCGCCCGCATCACCGAGCACGGCTTCGACTACCTGGACGCTCCGCCGCTGCGCGTGCACCAGGAAGACGTGCCACTGCCCTATGCGGCGAACCTGGACGCCCTGTCGCTGCCTTCGGTCGAGAAGATCGTGAAGGCCGCGAAGGCGGTCAGCTACCGCTAAGACCGGCGCGGCCCTCGCCCTCGACGGCGGGGGCCGCATCGTCTTGGCCAACGAATTCATCCCGCCGAGAGGCGGGGTATCGCGGACGAGGGCCCAAGTACGCCAGGGCTCTAATCGTCCCGAACGCTTGAGGAAGAAGCTCAATGTCGATCGACATCCTGATGCCCGCCCTGTCGCCCACCATGGAGGAGGGGACCCTCGCCAAGTGGCACGTCAAGGTCGGTGACACCGTCAAGGCCGGCGACGTGATCGCCGAGATCGAAACCGACAAGGCCACCATGGAAGTCGAGGCTGTCGACGAAGGCGTCGTCGAGGCCATCCTGGTTCCGGCCGGGACTGAGAACGTCAAGGTCAATGCGCTGATCGCCAAGCTGGCGGGCGAGGGCGAGAGCCCCGCGCCGGCCCCGAAGGCCGAGGCGCCCAAGGCCACGGAAGCACCGAAGGCCGTCGCTGCCGCTCCGGCCGCAGCTCCGGCTCCCGCCGCGCCTGCGCCCGCGCCGGTCGCCGCTGATGGCTCGCGCGTGTTCGCCTCGCCGCTGGCCCGCCGCCTGGCCTCGGCCGCGGGCCTCG
>JAYRLX010000268.1:0-5469 GCA_041905125.1 Caulobacter sp.
CGCCGCTCCCGCTTCCGCTCCGGCCGCGGCGCCCGCCGCGCCGGCGGCTTAAGATACTCGCAGGATAAAGTCCGATGGCTCACGCCGCAGACACGCATCACACGGACGGCCACGACGCCGACCACAAGCCGCCCTTCTTCGCCCGCTGGTTCTTCTCGACGAACCACAAGGACATCGGCACGCTGTACATCCTGTTCGCCATCATGGCGGGCATCGTCGGCGGCGCCCTGTCGGGCCTGATCCGCTGGGAACTGATGGAGCCGGGCATCCAGGTGTTCTCCGACACCGGCCTGCTGGCTCAGATGGGCCTGTTCAAGGGCAAGCACGGCTATAACGCCGTGGTCACCGCCCACGCCCTGATCATGATCTTCTTCATGGTCATGCCGGCCATGATCGGCGGCTTCGGCAACTGGTTCGTTCCGATCATGATCGGCGCGCCGGACATGGCCTTCCCGCGGATGAACAACATCTCGTTCTGGCTGCTGGTCGCCGCCTGGATCCTGCTCTGCGTGTCGATGTTCGTCGACGGCGGCCCGGGCCACGGCTTCGGCGGCGGCTGGACGATCTATCCGCCGCTGTCGACGATCGGCCACAAGGGTCCGGCCATGGACCTGGCGATTCTGTCGCTCCACCTGGCCGGCGCTTCGTCGATCCTGGGCGCGATCAACTTCATCACCACGATCTTCAACATGCGCGCGCCGGGCATGACCCTGCACCGCATGCCGCTGTTCGCCTGGTCGGTGCTGATCACCGCCTTCCTGCTGCTGCTGTCGCTGCCCGTCCTGGCCGGCGCCATCACCATGCTGCTGACCGACCGCAACTTCGGCACCCACTTCTTCGACCCGGCCGCCGGCGGCGACCCCGTCATGTTCCAGCACCTGTTCTGGTTCTTCGGCCACCCGGAAGTGTACATCCTGATCCTGCCGGGCTTCGGCATCATCAGCCACATCGTCTCGACTTTCTCCAAGAAGCCGGTCTTCGGCTACCTGGCGATGGCCTACGCGATGGTCGCCATCGGCTTCGTCGGCTTCGTCGTGTGGGCGCACCACATGTACACCGTCGGCATGAGCATCAACCTGCGCGCCTACTTCGTGGCCGCGACGATGATCATCGCCGTCCCGACCGGCGTTAAGATCTTCAGCTGGATCGCCACGATGTGGGGCGGTTCGCTGGACTTCAAGACGCCGATGCTCTGGGCCATCGGCTTCATCTTCCTGTTCACGGTCGGCGGCGTCACCGGCGTCGTCCTGTCGAACGCCGGCATCGACTACAGCCTGCACGACACCTACTACGTGGTGGCCCACTTCCACTACGTGCTGTCGCTGGGCGCGGTCTTCGCCATCTTCGCGGGCTTCTACTACTGGTTCGAGAAGATGTGGGGCGTGAAGTACAACGAGTTCCTCGGCGCGACCCACTTCTGGGTGATGTTCGTCGGCGTGAACCTGGTGTTCTTCCCGCAGCACTTCCTGGGCCTGCAGGGCATGCCGCGTCGCTACATCGACTATCCGGAAGCCTTCGCGAAGTGGAACTACGTCTCGTCGGTCGGCTACATGATCACCGTCGTCGGCGTCGCCATCTTCATGCTGGTGCTGATCGAGGCGGCGATCCGTCGTCGCAAGGCCGAGGCCAATCCGTGGGGCGAAGGCGCCACCACCCTGGAATGGACCCTGTCCTCGCCGCCGCCGTTCCACCAGTTCAGCGAACCGCCGGTGATCAAGGCGGACGACCACCACTAAGGTTGGACGTCCGGACTGGACCAAGCGGGGGCGCGGTCGGGATCCGAACAGGGTCCGGGCCGCGCCCTTCGCCCATCGAGCGAGACAGACAAGTTCCGTAACGAACACCCATGAAGACCGCCGCCATGACCCCGGAAACCGCCTCGACCCCGACGGCGGACGCCTCGCAAGCCGCGCGCTGGCAGGACTATTTCCAGCTGATGAAGCCGCGCGTCATGTCGCTGGTGGTGTTCACCGGGCTGACGGGGCTTCTGGCCGCCCGCGCCCCGATCCATCCGATCCTGGGCGCGGTGGCGGTGCTGTGCATCGCGATCGGGGCCGGCGCCTCGGGCGCGCTGAACATGTGGTACGACGCCGACATCGATCGGCAGATGCGCCGCACGCGCGGTCGTCCCGTGCCTATGGGCAAGGTCAAGGGCGAGGAGGCCGCCTCGCTGGGCGTGGTTCTCTCCCTGCTTTCGGTGATGTTCCTGGGCTTCGCGATCAACTGGTTCGCGGCGGGCCTGCTGGCCTTCACCATCGTCTTCTACGCCGTCGTCTACACGATGTGGCTCAAGCGCTGGACGGCGCAGAACATCGTGATCGGCGGTCTGGCCGGCGCCCTGCCGCCCGCGATCGGCTGGGCGGCCGCGACCGGCCACGCGCCGCTGAACGCCTGGCTGATGGTCGCCATCATCTTCTTCTGGACCCCGCCCCACTTCTGGGCGCTGTCGCTGTACGTCACCACCGACTACGCCAAGGCCGGCGTGCCGATGCTGCCGGTGGTCAAGGGCGCGCGCGAGACCCGCAAGCAGATCCTGCTCTACAGCCTGGTCTTCGCGCCGATCTGCCTGATCCCCGCGTTTACCGGCCTGGGCGGGCCGTTCTACCTGGCCGTCGCGGCCCTGGGGGGCGCGGTGTTCCTGGTGCTGGCCTGGCGCGTCTTCGCCAGCAAGGCCGGGGACGCGGTCGATCCGCGCGTCGCCGACCGGGCCCTCTATGAGGTCACCGAGGACGAGCGCGCCGCCGGCGCCAAGGCCGCGCGCAATCTGTTCGCCTTCTCGATTCTTTACCTGTTCGCCCTGTTCGCCGCCCTGCTGGGCGAGGCCGTGACGGGCGTCCGGGCGCTGGAGCTTCTGAAGTGAATAAGTCGATCGACACGGACGCCGAGAAGCTGGCCGCCAAGAAGGCGCGCGATGGCCGCAACATCGCCATCGGCCTGGGTCTCGCGGCCTTCGTCGTCCTGGTCTTCGTGGTCACCCTGGTGAGGCTTGCTGGCAATGTCCACCCGCACCCCTAAGGCGCCCCCAAAGGCGCCCAAGGCGCCGTTGACCGCGCAGGAGGCCATGGCCCGCCGCAACGGCCGGGTGGCGCTGATCTGCGCGGCGGCCTTCTTTGGCATGGTCGGCGCGGCCTACGCCGCCGTGCCGCTGTACAAGCTGTTCTGCCAGGTCACCGGCTTCGACGGCACGGTGCGCAAGGCCGAGGCCAAGCCGACGCGGATTCTCGACCGCAAGGTCACCATCCGCTTCGACGCCAATATTCGCGAGCTGCCCTGGCAGTTCCAGAGCCTGCAGGCCAGCCAGGACGTCCGCATCGGCGACACGGGCCTGGCCTTCTTCAAGGTCACCAATCCGACCGACAAGCCGATCACCGGCCGGGCGCTGTACAACGTGGTGCCGGAGTCGGCGGGGCCGTACTTCCAGAAGCTGGAGTGCTTCTGCTTCTCCAGCCAGACCATCCAGCCCCACCAGACGGTGGAGTTCCCGGTCGTCTACTTCGTGGATCCCCAATTCGCGGACGATCCCGAGACCAAGGGCAAGAGCGAGATCACGCTCAGCTACACGTTCTTCCCGGCCGTCGAAGACGGCAAAGGCAAGACGGGCCAAGTCGCCGCCGCGACGACGCCCCGCATCGTCGAACCTCTTGGCGGCAAGCCGTCGAGAGGGCTATAGGATTCAACAAGATCGTGGCGCGGGGGGACCAGCGCCGTGCTCAGAGGGATATAAGGGTTAGCAGCAACATGGCCGGCGCCGTCAAACACGACTACCACATCCTTCCGCCCAGCCCCTGGCCGTTCGTCGGCTCGATGGCCGCGACCGTCATGGCGATCGGCCTGATCGGCTGGATCAAGGGCGGCGTCTTGGGCATCGAGAAGGGCAACTGGGCCATCTTCGCCGCCGGCATCGCGGGCGTGCTCTACACCATGTTCGGCTGGTGGTCGGACGTGGCCAAGGAAGCCAAGGCCGGCGACCACACGCCGGTCGTCTCGATCGGCCTGCGCTACGGCATGATCCTGTTCATCGCCTCGGAAGTGATGTTCTTCGTGGCGTGGTTCTGGATGTTCTTCGAGATGGCGCTGTTCCATCATCACCGCACGCTGTCGGCGATCGAGGAAGTCCGCACGGCCTGGGCCACCTGGCCGCCCGCCGGCGTCGAGACCGTCTCGCCGTGGCACCTGCCGCTGGTCAACACGCTGACGCTGCTGCTGTCGGGTACGACCGTGACCTGGGCGCACCACGCGCTGCAAGTCGGCGACCGCAAGGGCGCCAAGTGGGGCCTGATCCTGACCATCCTGCTCGGCGTGCTGTTCACGACCATCCAGGTCTATGAGTACAGCCACATCAACCACGAGCACCTGTTCTATTCGGAAGCGGCCGCCAATTCGGGCCTCTATGGTTCGACCTTCTTCCTGGCCACCGGCTTCCACGGCTTCCACGTGTTCGTCGGCACTCTGTTCCTGATCGTCTGCCTGATCCGCCTGATGAACGGCGCCTTCACGCCCAAGCAGCACTTCGGCTTCGAAGCGGCCGCCTGGTACTGGCACTTCGTCGACGTCGTCTGGCTGTTCCTGTTCGCGTTCATCTACGTGATCTTCGGGGCCTCGGCCCACTAGATCGAAAGATCCCAAGGGGCCCGGAACGCCGACCAGCGTTCCGGGCCTTTTTCGTTTAAAGGCTTAGGTCATGACCAAGACCAACCCCTACGCCGCCGGCGCGCGAGGCCTCTGCCCCCACTGCGGCGAGGGTCACCTGTTCGACGGCTTCCTGAAGGTGACCCCGGTCTGCGAGGCGTGCGGCTTCGAGCTGGGCAAGTACGAGACCGGCGACGGCGCGGCGACCTTCGTGATCCTGATCGCCGGGACGGTCTGCGCGTTCGGCGCCCTGTTCTCGATGTTCTCCTGGAACTGGCCGGTCTGGCTCTTGCTGCTGGTCTGGCTGCCGGCGGTGTTCGTGATCACACTGGGGCTGATGCGGCCGGCCAAGGGCCTGATGGTCGCCGCCCAGGTCGCGCAGAAGGCCTCGGAGGCCGGCCGCGACCATGTCTGACGTCTCGCCCAAGAAGGCCGGCTTCCCCGTCGGCCTGACGATCGCCACGGCGGTCGCCTTCGCCATCCTCTGCGGCCTGGGAACCTGGCAGGTCCAGCGCCTGCACTGGAAGCAAGGCGTCCTGGCGCGGATCGAGGCCCTGAAGACCGCGCCCGCCATGCCGCTGGTCCAGGTGCTGACCGCCAAGGTCCGTCCCGAGGACCTGGCCTGGACCCGGGTCAGCGTCGACTGCGGCGATGCCGCCGGCGAGCCGCTGCCGCTGGTCTATGGCGTGCGCGAGGGCGACGTCGTCTGGCGCGCCCAGGCGCCGTGCGCGGTGTTGGCCGGCCCCTACAACATGATCCTGGTCGACCGCGGCCTCGTTCCGGCTCTCAGCGGCCAGGTGGCTCCGCCGCCGCGGTCTTTCGATCCGCCGCGCCGCGTGG
>JAYRLX010000269.1:0-5457 GCA_041905125.1 Caulobacter sp.
GAGCAGGCCATCTGGTCCCTGCTCAATTTCGGCGTCAATCTGCTGCTGATCCGCTTTGTCGCGCCGGACCAGTATGGGGCGTTCATGCTCTGGGCGTCCTGCGGCTTCGTGCTCTCCAGCCTGCAGAACGCCCTGACCGTCTGCCATTTGCAGGCTTTGACGCCGGGCGCCGGGATCGATCCTAAGCGCCTGCCGGTCGAGCGCCTGATGCACGGCGTCAACGCCGTGTTTCTCGTGATGACGGCTCTCGCGTGTCTGGGCGCGGCGCTTGTGTGGCGCGGCGTCGGCAGCCCCTATGGCGCTCCGGCGGCGGCGCTGTTCGTGCCAGCGTTCCTGGCGCAACAGTACCTGAGGGCGCTGGCTTTCTCGCGCGGACGCCCAGGCTTCGCGACCGCGCAAACCGCGGCGGTCTTTTGTCTGGTGGCGCTGCTGCTGGGCCATGTTCTGCTCGAGGGAAGGCGACCCGACGCGAATGTTGTCCTCTGGCGATTGGGCCTCGCCTATGCCGTGACCGGCGTTGTGGGCGCGGTCTGGGCTTTTCGAGGGCAGGGCGGCTGGCTTCGCCGCCACGAGATGAAGGCCTATGGCGACTACGTCCGGCAGTCGGGCTGGGTTTTCCTGGGCGTGTCGAGCACGGAGCTCCTGACGCGCTTCTACGTATTCGTGGTCGCCGGTTGGTTCGGCGCCGCGACCCTGGCGTCGCTTTCGGCGACCCAACAGCTTTTGCGCCCGGTTCCGCTTCTCGCGATGTCCTGGAGCATGGTGGCCCGCAACGATCTGGCGCGGCGTCGCGACCGCCAGGCTTGGAACGGCTTCCGGCGGCTACTGGCGCTGGCGGCGGGCGTGGGGATGCTGTTCGCGGCGGCCTGGACCGTGATCCTGCATATGGCCTGGCCGACGATCGCGACGCATCTTTTCGGCGGCAAGTATCTGGCCGATGGCTGGATGGTCGTCCTCTGGGGGCTCAGCGCCGCCATCACCTTGGGTCAGACGGTAGTCAGCACCGGCCTTCAGGTGCTGCGCGCCTTCAAGCCATTGGCGTTGGCGAATGGCGCAGCCTCTCTGGTCGCCGCGGCCTGCATCCTGTTGACGATGCGGGCGCTGGGGCCCGCCGGCGCCATCGTCGGCACAGCGGCGGGGCAGTTGTTGGAGCTTGCGGCCATGGCCGCCATTCTCCTGTCGATCACCGCGGCGAGGCGGCGATCGGCCCCACGCGCAACCGGGGACTAGCGACCCTGCCTTCCTTTGCGGGTGTATGGCGCATATCGATGTCGACGCCGAAGAGCAGGATCAAAATCCCCAGCATGGCGTTGGCCGAGAAGTAGCTGCTCTCCATGAAATTGTGCACGAAGAAGATCAGCGGGAAGACGCCCAGGAACACCGCGTGAGGCAGGGCCTCGCGGCTTCTGGGCGTGGGGTCCCTCAGGCTTTCGCGAACAAGACCAAGACCTCGGCTCATCCAGCGCAGAAGCAGAAGCAGCGCCCCCGCCAGTCCAGGCGCGCCCACGGTGACGAGCAGGTCGATATAGCCGTTATGAGACTGATTGGTGTGGGTCTCGGCCGCGAACCACAGGTCCGTTTGGAGACTGGGCTGGACCGCGGGATTGACGTCCCAGAAGGAACCGAACCCCTGACCTCTCAGGGGATGTTGCGAGAACTGGTTCAGGGCGAACATCCAGACTTCGGTGCGGCGCGTGAAGTTCACCCCGCGCAGGGGGGCCAGAGGGTCTTGGCCGATGGCGTAGTTCCAGGCGAGCCAACCGAAGCCGGCCGCCAAGAGCGCCGCGACGCCGAACACGGCGGCGGCCCATATGGCGCCGGCGCGCAGGCGCAGGCACGCGAGCAGAAGAGGCGTCGCGGCCAGGGCGGCCAGCGCGATCGCCAGGCTGGTCTTCGACTTGCTGGCGACGAGCAGCGCTATGCATCCCGCGAACATCACGCCCCAGAACAGGCGCGCCTTCACCGTCTTGCTGAACAGGAGGTAAGGCGTGATGACCAGGGAGCTCAGCAGCATCACCGAGCCGAGCGTGTTCTTGTGATTATGGATCGCGGCCAGCCCGATGTCGGTCATCGAAAGGCCCGGGAGAGCGATCCAGGACGCCACGTCGATGATGATCATGATGGCGCAGGCGGTCGCCAGGGCGGCATGCATCCGCCGGGGATCGCGAAGGCCCGCGACCAGAGCGATGCTCACCACCACATTGATGAGATAGAGGATGAAGCGACGGTTCGAGACGATCGGGTCGATGGCCCAGCTTGTCGTTGCTCCAAACCAGACGAACAGCAGCAGCAGCGGCCAGACCCGCATCGCGAGGGCCATCACCTCCGCGCGCCTAAACCAGAGGATCGGCAGCGTCAGTCCCAGTATGGCGAGCCAGATCGCGCGGTTGAGCGGCGACGTCGGCGAGGCGCCCGACAGGGCGTCCACCGTCACCTCATGGGTATACGGGGCCGTGCCGATCATCATGTAGAGCAGCATCGCGACGAGGAGGAAGCCCGACCAGAGCGCCAACCGATCGTCCAATCGCGCCGAGGCGGCCGCGCGTTCCGCCCAGCGGGCGGCGCGCCAAGTTTCGCGCGGGGAGGGAGGGGCCGGCCCGTCACTCACGGGAATACGCTCCTCGCAAACCCAGCCAGCGGAACATTACGTCCCGCAGGCCAAGTCCGAGGCCGTAGAAGCCGCGCATATAGCGCCGCCAAAGTCTGCGGGGCTCTCTGGTCAGGCGATAGAGCCAGACGAAGCCCGAATGCTCCAGAACCGCCGGCGCGGGGTCTGAATCTCCGGTGAGCACCTGCAGCGAGCTGCCGATGCAGAGACCCAGGCCGGTGCTTCGTCCGTCCTCGATGATGTGGCCGCAAAGGAGCTCGGACTGCGGCGGGCCCATGGCCACGAAGACGAAGCGCGCGGGGTGGGCCGCTACGAAGGCCACCGCCTGGGCGATGGCGACAGGATTGTGGATCATGCCCATCGGGGGCACGTGCTGGATGAGGTTCCTGAGGCCATATTGCAGGCGAAGCTTGTCAGCCAAGGCGGGCGTGCCGCCGATGACGGACAGCGGCGTGTCAGGCTCGATGACCCGCTCGAACAGTTCACGGACCACATAGGCGCCGGGCGCGAAACGCAAGCGCAGTCCGCCGAGCAGGGCCGTCCGCCCCACGACGCGGCTGTCATTGGTGCTGATCCAGGCGGCGTCGCTGATCGCGCGGAATTTTGGATCGCGCTGGCGCAGATAGGCATGTTCGGCGTTCGGCGTCACGAAGGTCGCGAACGGCGCCTGGGGCGAGCGATTCGCCAGGGCGTCGACCGTCTGCCGCACCGTCATCGGTGTGAAGCGAAGTCCGGCGAAGCGAACCTCGGGCCAACGTTCGGGGGCGCTGGAGACCGCTGTGACGCTTTGGGAACCAGACATTAAGAGAGCCTGCCGCAGAGGGGCGTTAGAGAACGACGCCGATTGGCGCCATACTTGAGTGTACGGGCTCCACCTTTACGTTCGGTTCCCGTTTCGAGGCAGTCTTGAATTCCGCGCACGCCATAAAGCGATTGATGGACATCGGCGTCTCCGCCGCGCTGCTGGTGCTGTTGGCGCCGCTGCTGCTGCTGATCGCCGTCCTCGTCAAGCTGACGTCGAAGGGGCCCGTCTTCTACGCCTGCCACTGGGTGGGGCAGGGCGAGCGACCGTTCACCGGCTACAAGTTCCGCACCATGGTCTCCAACGCCGAGGCCATGGAAGCAGAGCTCCAGGACCGCAACGAGATGCGCGGCCCGGCCTTCAAGCTGACCAACGATCCGCGCGTCACGTCGGTGGGCAAGGTGCTGCGCAAGTACAGCCTGGACGAACTGCCTCAGCTCTGGAGCGTACTGATCGGGGATCTCAGCCTGGTGGGGCCGCGTCCGCCGCGCGCGCACGAGTACGCGCAGTTCACGGATTTCCAGAAGCAGAAATTGGCGGTGAAGCCGGGCATCACCTGTCTCTGGCAGGTCGAGGGGCGTCACCGGATCAACGACTACGACGACTGGGTGGAGCGCGATCTCGACTATATTCGCCGCTGGTCGTTGTGGCTGGACATCCAGATCCTGGCGCGCACGGCCGTGGTCGTCTTCCGGGGGACGGGCGTCTGATGATTGACGCGCCGATCGCCGTCAGCGTCGTGGTGCTCAGCTACGACCGTGTCCACCTGCTCGAGCGCACGCTCGTCAAGTGCCTGAGAGCAGACGTTTCGAACGGCGTTTCGTTCGAGATCATCGTGGTCGACAATCATCCTGATCGGCTGGCCGAGGCGTTGGTGTCTCGCCTGGCCGCCGGGGGCGCGCCCATCCGCTACTTCGCGGACGCCCGCCGCAACGTCTCGATCGTCCGCAATGTCGGCATCAAGGCGGCGGTCGGGCGCTATGTCGCGTTCATCGACGACGATGAGGCGCCGGACGCAGGCTGGCTTTCCGAGCTGCATGCCTGCCTTGAGCGCACCGGCGCGGACGCCGCGTTCGGACCCAAGTATCCTGTGTTCGAAGCGGGAGAACCGCCGGCTTGGGATCCCGAGGGCTGGCGCTATACGCTCGACTATCGCGAACCCGCCGATACGCCGATCCATTTGTTCGGGCGTCTGCGCAAGAAGGGCAAAGGGCTGGGCAGCGGCAACGCCGCGTTCCGGGTCGCGACCTGTTTCGACACGCCCGAGCCCTTCGCGGTGGCCTTCGGCGACGCCAACGGCGAGGACACGCACCTGCTGTTCCGGCTGTCGCTGGCCGGCAAGCGCTTCGTGTGGTGTCCGACCGCGGTGGTGCGCGAGTTCATCGAAACCGACCGCACCAAGCCCAGCTATATGATCACCCGGATGAAGCGGGGGTCGCAGCACTATGCCGCCTCGCGGATCGCCACCAGCGATCATCCAGGCCTCACCCGGATCAAGGTGACGTTCCTCGGCCTGGCGCAGATCGCCGTCCATGCCGGTCTCTATCTGGTCTCGGGCGAGTGGCTGGGCGGGGCGCGTTACGACAACCGCATCGGCATGGCCAAGGGGCTGGGCAAGCTCACCTATCGCGCCCCGATCGGCTTCATCGACGAGAAGGCCGCATGACGGGCCTGTCGATCGTCATCTGCACCTATGACCGGCCAGCGTCGCTGGAAGCGACGCTGAAGTCGTGCCTTGCCCAGACCAACGCGCTCGGCCTTTCGATCGAGATCGTGGTCGTCGACAACCACCCCAGCGGCAGCGCGCGAGCCATCGTCGAGGGGCTGGCGGCGGACGCTCGCTGGCCGTTGCGGTACGTGACCGAGCTGACGCGCAACATGTCGACCCTGCGCAATCGGGGCTTCGCCGAGGCGAGGGGACGCCTGGCCGCCTTGATCGACGACGACGAGGTCGCCGAGCCCGATTGGCTGGACCAACTGGTCGGCGCGTTGCGCGCCGCCGACGCCGACATGGCGGTGGGGCCAAGACACGCCATCTTCGCCGGCG
>JAYRLX010000270.1:0-5428 GCA_041905125.1 Caulobacter sp.
CAGGTGGGGGCAAGTAAGGTGGCTAGATCACCGAATCCCCGGCACGTGCAGCGCCGCGTCCCGCTCGGTCTTCTGCTTGTAGGCGAGGTCGCCGTACTTGGACATTTCCATGCGGGCGATGGTGCGGCAGTGGACTTCGTCCGGGCCGTCGGCCAGGCGCAGGGTGCGGATGCCGGCATAGAGCTTGGCGAGGCCGAAGTCGGTGGTCACGCCCGCGCCGCCGTGGGCCTGGATGGCGTCGTCGATGACCTTCAGTGCGATGCGCGGGGCGGCGACCTTGATCATCGCGATCTCGAGGCGGGCCGACTTGTTGCCGGCCTTGTCCATCATGTCGGCGGCCTTCAGGCACAGCAGGCGGCACATCTCGATGTCGATGCGGGCCTCGGCGATGCGCTGCTCCCAGACCGAGTGATCGGACAGGTACTTGCCGAACGCCTTCCGGCTCATCAGGCGCTTGATCATCTTCTCCAGCGCCACCTCGGCCGCGCCGATCGTGCGCATGCAGTGATGGATGCGGCCGGGGCCCAGGCGGCCCTGGGCGATCTCGAAGCCGCGGCCTTCGCCCAGCAGCAGGGCGTCCTCGACCGGTACGCGGACGTCCTTCAGGATCACCTCGGCGTGGCCGTGCGGGGCGTCGTCATAGCCGAACACCGGCAGCATGCGGACGATCTCGATCCCCGGCGCGTCCATCGGCACCAGGACCTGGCTCTGCTGCTGGTGGGTCGAGGCGGTCGGATCGGTCTTGCCCATCACGATCGCCACCTTGCAGCGCGGGTCGCCCACGCCCGAGGACCACCACTTACGGCCGTTGATCACGTAGTGGTCGCCGTCGCGCTCGATGCGGGTCTCGATGTTGGTGGCGTCCGAGCTGGCCACCGCCGGCTCGGTCATCAGGAAGGCCGAGCGGATCTCGCCGTTCATCAGCGGGCGCAGCCAGCGCTCCTTCTGCGCCAGCGTGCCGTAGCGCATCAGCACTTCCATGTTGCCCGTGTCGGGCGCCGAGCAGTTGAAGACCTCCGAGGCGAAGCCGACCTTGCCCATGTGCTCGGCGATCAGGCTGTATTCGAGGTTGGTCAGCTGCTCGCCTTCGAAGACGAAGGTGTCGTCGACGTGGGTCTGGCCGCTGTGCGGCGGCATGAAGAAGTTCCACAGGCCGGCGGCCTTGGCCTTCTTCTTCAGCTCTTCCAGCACCTGGACGACCTTCCAGCGCTCCTGGCCCAGGACGTTCATCTCGGCGTCGTAGGCCGGGATCGCCGGATAGACGTGTTCATCCATGAACGCGGTGACGCGGTCCAGGAAGACGCGTTGCTTGGGGGAGATGTCGAAGTCCATGGTGTTCCCTCTGCCCGCTTTGCTTGTCTCAAACGCTTGTTTGAAGTGTTTGTAGAACGCCCTGACGCGCGGGGCAAGCGGGCAGGGCTACGTCCGATTGCGTAAGTTTCCGGCCGGCGGGTTGTGTTCGTCACACGGCTGTCGGACAACGGCGGTCATGCTGAACCTGACCGCTGACATCCTGCAGGGGCGCCACGTGCGCCTCGAACCCGTCACCATCGATCACCGCGACGAGCTGAAGGCCGCCGTCGACTGCGATCCCGAAAGCTGGGAAATCATGTCGGTCAACGGCTGCGGCGAAGGCTTCGAAGACTTCTGGGGCGCGCTGCAGGGCGAGACGGACCGGGGCGAGCGGATCGGCTTCGCCATCCGCCGCCTGTCGGACGGCAAGGTGGTCGGCACCTCCAGCTATCTGAACATCCGCCGTCTCCACTGCGGTCTGGAGATCGGCTCGACCTTCCTCAACCCTGAGGCGCGGTCAGGTCCGGTCAATCCGGAGAGCAAGCGGCTGCTGCTGGCGCACGCCTTCGACTGCGGCGCCATTCGCGTCGAGCTGGTCACCGACGTCCGCAACGCCCGCAGCCAGGCGGCGATCCAGAAGCTGGGCGCGACCAAGGAAGGCGTGCTGCGCAATCACAAGATCACCTGGACGGGTCACGTGCGCGACACGGCCGTCTTCTCGATCACTGATTACGACTGGCCGGGCGTGCGCCAACGCCTAGACTTCAGGTTGTCTGAGGCATTCGTTTAAGGTCTGTGGCGAGTTGTCGCGCCGTTAGTTCCGAGAAGCAATTCTCAATACACGGCGTTATAAGTTTCCCCGCATGGGCGGGATGGCATGTCTTCGAATCTGCATTGAGCACGGCGCGCGCGAGACGGCCGTCGAGGGCGTGACTCCGGCCAAGATCGACAAGACCGCCTCCTCCTATATCGAGGCCCACTGGCCCGCTCCCCGTCGCTATGGCCGCGTGGCGCCCGGCGCCTATGTGCTGGTCGATCCCCACGCCGATTACCTGGACGGCGAAGAACTACGACATATGGCGTCGGAGCTGCAGCTGCGGCTGTTCGGCACCCAGGGGCGCGACGATCTCTGCATGCTCACCTTCGAGGGCGAGGAAGAGCAGGTCCTCAAGTTCTCCACCCTCACCGAGGAAGAGCTGCTGGCCATGCGCGGCGGCAAGCCGCCGCCGCCCGAGGGCCGCACGCGCCTGGTCCGCCGCGACGGCGTCGCCGAGCTGGCGCCCTGGGGCTCGACGCCGCGCGTGGTCGCGGCCAAGCCCAAGGTCGAGACCCAGACGCCGATCCATCTGGGCTGGCGTGGCGTCTACAACCTGGCCAACCAGAAGTTCGAGAGCTCCGAGATCATGGTCGTGCGCAAGCCCGGTGCGCCCGAGCCGCAGGACGACTCCGAATTCGCCGAGGCCGACCTCCTGGCCTTCGATCGCGCCGTCGCGGCGCTGGAGGCCGACCCCAGCCTCAAGGCGTGGGTGGGCGTGCGGATGTGGAGCGTGGTCCGCGGGGGCATCCGCGAGGCCTATCAAGCGCGCTTGACCGCCCTGTCGCCCAGCGTCCGCGAGCGGATGGCGGCGGTGATCTACGAGGTGCCGCGCGACCTGCCGTTCTCGGCCATCGCCCCCCTGCGCGACATCGTCCTGCCCAGCTTCGCCCGCGTCGACCTGCGGGTTCATGACGCCGGCTTCTATTGCCAGGCGGTGCCCGAAGGCCTGGCGCACGGCGTGGTGCTGCAGCTCGAAGGCGACGACGAGAAGTCCCGCCTGCTGAAGATCCACCGCTTCCTGTCCGACCGAAAGGTCTACGCCGCCCGCCGCCTGCGTCAGGGGCTGGCGGGGGTGCGCAACGCGCGCGAGCTGGAGCTTGCGCGGCGCATGGGCGCCAACACGATCAAGGGTCCTTTCGTCAGCGGCCTGTTCGCCACGCCCGTGACCGAGCAGGAGACGCCGGTCGATGAACTTCCGCTGGCCGTGTAAGGCCCGCGGGTCGTTGCTTTTAGCCGGGGTCCTCAACGAATTGGCGAGGATTCCTACCTAGTGTTGCACTCATGACGGCCATCGCCTGCCTCCGAATCCTGTTCAACGCCGGCGAAAGCCAGCCCGGCGAGATCCCGCGATCAAAGGCGCAGGCCGTAGCCGACGCCTTCCTGAAGGCGCGCTGGCGCGCCCCGCGCAAATGCGGCGCCGTGGCTCCGCTGGCCTTCGTGCTGGCCGACAACCGGGTCGAGACGCTGGATCCCAGCGAGATGCAGGCCCTGGCGGCCGAGCTGGAGCAGGTGCTGTTTCCGGGCGGCGAGGGCGGCGAGATCTGCCTGATGACCTTCCAGGGCGATGAGACCGCCGTCCTGAAGTTCGCCAGCCTGTCGCAGAAGGAACTAGCCGGCCTGGTCGCCGGCAAGGGCTATGGCGGAGCGGCGGGGCGGGTCCATGTGATCACCGCGGACGCGGTCGAGTCCGTGCCCAGCACCCACGAGGAAGCCAAGGCCCTGGCGGCCGAGAAGGCCGAAGCCGACGGCGCGGCGGAGATCCCGCTGGCCGACAAGTCCGCCAAGGCCGCCAAGGCGCCCGCGCAGCCCAAGGCGCCGCCCCCCCCGCCGCCGCCCCAGACCGGCTGGTGGGGCGTCTATGACCTCTCCGCCAACGCCTTCGCCGCCTCGCTGATCGGCATGCGCGCCGACCTGCTGGAGCCGCCGCCGGAGGAGGACGACAAGCTGCTCAAGCGCGATCTCGTCTGCCTGACCGACGCCCAGGCGGCGCTGAAGGCGGCGACGTTCGGCGAAATCCTGGTGCCGTTCGGCTTCTGGAACCTGACGACGCAGTACGCCCTGGACGCCTACAAGAGCCGCCTGTCACGCTATCCGCTGGACCAGCAGCCGCGCCTGGTCGCCACCATCTACGGCACGCCGCGCGAGGCTTCGCTGGGCATGCTGCAGCAGATGCGCGCGTTCCTGAAGGGCAGCTTCGCCTTCATGGACCTGCGGGTCGACGACGCCACCTTCCCGATCCACGGCCTGCCGCCCGAGCTGATCGACAGCGTCACCCTGCTGCTGACCGGCGAGACCGAGTTCGACCGGATGAGCAACATCCAGAGGTTCGCCGAGCGCAAGAACCTCTACGAGGGCAAGGGCGTGCTGCAGGGCGTTGCGGGCGTGGCCACGCGGGCCGAGCTGGAGGCCTGCCGCGCCGGCGGGATCACGCGCGTCCAGGGGCCCGCGATCACCACCCTGCTCGACAAGCCGGTCGCCAGCGCCGAGGGCGCGCCGATCGCCCTGAGCTAGGCGTCGCGATTTTCCTCCACGGCCTGCTTGACCCTCACGCCGCGTGATCCCTGAGTGACCTGGCCATCGAGAGGCAAGGTCGACGAAGGGACACCAAGGTTGAGCGTCTACACGGTCAAGCAGATGGCCAGGCTGTCCGGCGTTTCGGTGCGCGCGCTGCACCACTATGACGCCATCGGCCTGCTGAAGCCCCGCGCCGTCGGGGCCAACGGCTATCGCTATTACGACCGCCAGGACCTGCTGCGCCTGCAGCAGATCCTCTTCCACCGCGCCCTGGAGACTCCGCTCAAGGACATCCAGGCCGCGCTGGACGATCCGGCTTTCGACCTCGCCGCCGCGCTCCGCGCCCAGCGGAGCCGCCTGGCGGCCGAGGCCGAGCGCTACGCCCAACTGGTGACCGTCGTCGACCGAACCCTCGCCACCCTCGAAGGAGACGAGACGATGGACGACAAGATGCTTTTCGAAGGCTTCGACCCCAAGAAGCAGGCCGAGCACGAGGCCTGGCTGGTCGAACACTATGGCGACGAGGCCGCCCAGCGGATCGCCGACGCCAAGGCCGGCATGAAGACCTGGGGCAAGAAGGACTGGTCCCACTTCCAGGAGGAGGCCAAGGCGATCGAGCACGACCTGGCCAAGGCCTTGAAGCAGGGCCTTCCGGTCGACAGCGATCCGGTGACGGCGATCATGCGCCGCCACTGGGCGTGGGTCGGCCGGTCCTGGAACCGCGAGCCGACGCCGGACGCCTTCAGGGGCCTGGGGCGCCTCTACCAGGAGAACCCGGAGTTCACCGCCCGCTACGAGGCGATC
>JAYRLX010000271.1:0-5415 GCA_041905125.1 Caulobacter sp.
ATCGACAAGGCCGCGTTCGTCGCCGGCCACTCGCTGGGTGAGTACTCCGCCCTGGCCGCCGCCGGCGCCATCAGCCTGTCGGACACCGCGCGCCTGCTGAAGCTGCGCGGCCAGGCCATGCAGCGCGCCGTGCCGGTGGGCGAGGGCGCCATGGCCTCGCTGATCGGCCCCAAGACCGACCTCGCGCTCGCCGAAGAGGCCGCCAAGGCGGGCTCGGAAGTCGGCGTCTGCGTCGTCGCCAACGACAACAACAACGGCAATGTCGTGATCTCGGGCGCCAAGGCGGCCGTGGACAAGGCCATCGAGAAGGCCAAGGAACTGGGCGCGCGGGCCATTCCGCTGAACGTCTCCGCCCCCTTCCACTGCCCGCTGATGCAGCCAGCGGCCGACGAGATGGCGGAAGCGCTTTCGAAGACCACGATCCTGGCCCCGCGCGCCCCGCTGGTCGCCAACGTCACCGCCGCGCCGGTCCATGATCCGGACGTCATCCGCAAGCTGCTGGTCGAGCAGGTCACCGGCCGCGTCCGCTGGCGCGAGAGCATGACCTGGCTGGCGACCCAGGGCGGCGTCACGCGTTTCGCCGAGGCCGGCGCCGGCAAGGTGCTGTCGGGCATGGCCAAGCGCATCGCCCCGGACGCCGAGGCGACGCCGCTGAACACGCCCGCCGATCTCGAAGCCTTCGCGGCCTCGCTCTAAGCTAAGGAACACGCCAAATGTTCGACCTCACCGGCAAGACCGCCCTCGTCACCGGCGCCACCGGCGGCATCGGCGGCGCCATCGCGCGCGCTCTGCACGCCCAGGGCGCGCATGTCGTGCTCTCCGGCACCCGCGAATCGGCCCTGGCCGATCTGAAGGCGGAACTGGGCGAGCGCGCCTCGACCGTCGTCGCCAACCTCTCGGACGCCGAACAGGTCGACGGTCTGGTCGCCAAGGCCGAGGAAGCCGCCGGCGCGCCGCTCGACATCGTGATCGCCAATGCCGGCATCACCCGCGACGGCCTGATCGTCCGCATGAAGGACGAGGACTGGGACACCGTGATCAAGGTGAACCTGGAGGGCTACTTCCGCCTGGCCCGCGCGGCCGCCAAGGGCATGATGAAGCGCCGCGCCGGCCGCATCATCGGCATCACCTCGGTGGTCGGCGTCACCGGCAACCCCGGCCAGACCAACTACGCGGCCTCGAAGGCCGGAATGATCGGGTTTTCCAAGGCCTTGGCCCAGGAACTGGCCAGCCGCGGCGTGACCGTCAACTGCGTTGCCCCCGGCTTTATCGCCAGCCCGATGACCGACGCCCTGAACGAGCAGCAGAAGGCCGGCATCCTGTCGACGATTCCCGCCGGCAAGCTGGGCGAGGGCAGCGACATCGCCGCGGCCTGCGTTTACCTGGCCAGCGACGACGCTGGTTACGTCACCGGCCAGACCCTGCACGTCAACGGCGGCATGGCGATGATCTAAGCTCTCCCCGTTCCTTTGTCGGCGACCCGCTAGTAAGCCGAAAAGGAACGTGATAGGCGGAGCGCCGAACGTTTGTTGAGGCGAGGCGGAGCTTCGTGCGAAACAGGCGGAAAATTTCTAAACGAGGGACTGAACAGAATGTCCGACATTCTCGAGCGCGTGCGTAAGATCGTCATCGAGCACCTGGATGCCGATCCCGAGAAGGTCACCGAGAAGGCTTCCTTCATCGACGACCTGGGCGCCGACAGCCTCGACAACGTCGAGCTGGTGATGGCGTTCGAAGAAGAATTCGACATCGAAATCCCGGACGACGCCGCCGAGCACATCCAGACGGTTGGCGACGCCGTGAAGTTCATCACGGAAAAGACCGCCTAAAAGGCGTCGGGTTCGCTAAGCGAACTAGACCATTTCCGCCGCGTCGCACGGGCTCTTGCCATCGTGCGCGCGGCGGTTTTCGATTGAGGCCAAGATTCGCGGGTGGCGTTGTGTGGGGGAAGCCCCCAGATACACGCTCCGCGCCGAAGGTTGGGAGTGATCCATGCGTAGAGTCGTCGTCACCGGGCTGGGCCTGCTGACCCCTCTGGGCCAGGGCGTTGATGTCACCTGGAAGAACATTCTGGCCGGCAAGTCCGGCGCGAACCGCATCACGGCCTTCGATCCGACCGACTATGCTTGCCAGGTGGCCTGCGAAGTGCCGCGCGTCGACGGTCGCGGCGGCGGCGGTCCGGACGTCGAGGGCAGCTTCGACCCCGACCAGACCATGAGCCCGCGCGACCAGAAGCGCGTCGACGATTTCATTCTCTACGGCATCGCCGCCGCGGACGAGGCCATCAAGGACTCCGGCTGGGTTCCCGAGACCGACGAACAGCGCTGGCGCACGGGCGTCATCCTGGGCTCGGGCATCGGCGGCCTGTCGACGATCGCCGACACCGCCATCGAGCTGGAGGCCAAGGGCCCCCGCCGGGTCAGCCCGTTCTTCATCTCCTCGGCCCTGATCAACCTGATTTCGGGCCAGGTCTCGATCAAGTACGGCTTCAAGGGCCCGAACCACGCGGTCGTCACGGCCTGCGCCACCGGCGCCCACGCCATCGGCGACGCCATGCGCCTGATCAAGTACGGCGACGCGGACGTGATGGTCGCCGGCGGCGCCGAAGCGGCCGTCTGCAAGGTCGGCGTCGCGGGCTTCATCGCATGCCGCGCCATGGCCACGGCCTTCAACGACACGCCCGAAAAGGCCTCGCGTCCCTATGACAAGGACCGCGACGGCTTCGTGATGGGCGAGGGCGCCGGCGTCCTGGTGCTGGAAGAGTACGAGCACGCCAAGGCGCGCGGGGCCAAGATCTACGCCGAGGTGGTCGGCTACGGCCTGTCGGGCGACGCCCACCACATCACCGCGCCGTCGGAAGACGGCGAGGGCGGCGGCCGCGCCCTGGCGGCGGCGGTCAAGGACGCGGGTCTCAAGCCTTCGGATATCGACTACGTCAACGCCCACGGCACCTCGACCATGGCCGACGGTCTGGAGGCGGGCGCCGTCGAGCGCTTCCTGGGTGACCACGCCAAGAACGTCGTGATGTCCTCGACCAAATCGATGACCGGCCACCTGCTGGGCGCGGCCGGCGCGATCGAGGGGATCTTCTCGATCCTGGCGATCCGCGACCAGATCGCCCCGCCGACCATCAACCTCGACAACCCCGACGTCCACGTCGCGATGAACCTGGCGCCGAACAAGGCCGTGCCGATGAAGATCGACGTGGCCGTGTCCAACAGCTTCGGGTTCGGCGGCACCAACGCCACCGTGGTGTTCAAGAAGATCTCGTGAGCAAGAAGCCGTCTCCCCGCAAGAAGACCACGCGGGGCAAGTCCTCCCGCCGGGAGACCGCGTCGGCCGCCAGCCGGCTGACGCGCGGCCTGCTGGGCGCCGTCGCCACCGTCGTGGCGGGCGGCGTGCGGGCGGTGCTGGCGGCGCTCTGGATCTATCAGGGCCCAGGCCCCGCCGCGCCGGCGGGCGAGGCCACGACCGTGGTCCTGCGCAAGGGCTCCAGTCTGCCCGAGATCGCCTCAAGCCTGCAGAAGGGCGGCGTCATCGGCTCGTCCTCGGTCTTCATGACCGCCGCCAAGCTGACGGGCGCGGCGCGCTCCCTGAAGGCGGGCGAATATGAATTCAAGTCTCGCGCCTCGATGGCCTCGATCCTCGATGCGATCCGCCACGGCCGCATCGTGCGTCATTGGATCACTGTTCCCGAGGGCCTGACCTCGGACATGGTGATGGACATCCTGAACAAGTCCGACGTCCTGACCGGCGAGGCGGCGACGCCGCCGGAGGGCGCGATCCTGCCGGAGACCTACGAAGTCCAGCGCGGCGAGGACCGCGCCGCTGTCCTGCAACGGATGATGGACGATCGCGACAAGGTGCTGAACGCCCTCTGGGCCAGCCGCCAGCCGGGCCTGCCGTTCTCCTCGAAGGAAGAGGCCGTGACCCTGGCCTCGATCGTCGAGAAGGAGACCGGGCTGCCGGAAGAGCGCCCGCGGGTGGCGGCGGTGTTCGTCAATCGCCTGCGCACGGGCATGCGCCTGGGCTCGGATCCGACCATCATCTACGGCATCTCGCGCGGCCGCCCGCTGGGCCGGGGCATCCTGTTGTCCGAGCTGCGTCGCCCGACCCCGTACAACACCTATCTGATCGCCGGCCTTCCGCCGACGCCGATCGCCAATCCGGGCCGCGCGGCCCTGGCGGCGGTGCTCAATCCGGCCAAGACGGGCGACCTCTACTTCGTCGCCGACGGCACGGGCGGTCACGTCTTCGCTTCGACGCTGGAGCAGCACAACGCCAACGTCGCTAAGTGGCGCGAGATCGAGCGCCAGCGCGCCGCCAAGACGGGGGGCTGAGCCTATGGCGTTGTCCGGAATGACCGGCTTTTCCCGGGTCGAGGGCGCGCACGGCGCCTGGTCCTGGTCGGTCGAGGCCCGTAGCGTCAACGGCCGCAACCTCGAGACCCGCTTTCGCGGTCCGCCGGGCTTTGAAGGCCTCGAACGCGCCGCCCGCGACGGGGCCCAGGCTCGCTTTCAGCGCGGCCAGCTGACCGTCGGCGTCCAGGCCAAGCGCAGCGAGAGCGCCGGCGAGACCAAGGTCAACATCCAGGTGCTGGAGCGCTACCTGACCGCCGGCGGGCCCTATGTCGCCACCGGCATGGTCGCCAAGCCGTCGTTGGACGGCCTGCTGGCGTTGAAGGGCGTCATCGAGGCGCGGGAGGACGAGGACGACGCCGAGACCCGCGCCGCCGTCGAGGCCGCCATGGCCGCCTCGATCGCCCAGGCGCTGGATGGTCTGAAGACCGCGCGGCTGGAGGAGGGCGCGGCGCTGTCGCCCGTGCTGTTCGGCCTGGTCGACCGGATCGAGGACCTGAACCGCCAGGCCGAGAGCGAAGCCGCCAGCCAGCCCACGGTGTTGAAGGAACGCTTCGCCCGTCGCATGGCCGAGCTGGTCGGCGAGGGCGCGGCCGAGGAGCGCATCGTCCAGGAAGCCGCCGCCCAGGCCGTGAAGGCCGACGTGCGCGAAGAGCTGGACCGGCTTGCCAGCCACGTCGCCGCCGCGCGCGGCCTCTTGGCGGGCGAGGGCGCGTCGGGCCGCCGGCTCGACTTCCTCTCCCAGGAATTCATGCGAGAATCCAATACCCTCTGCTCGAAGTCGGCCCTGACCGCCCTGACCGCGATCGGTCTGGAGCTCAAGGCCGTGATCGAGCAGTTCCGCGAGCAGGTCCAGAACGTTGAATAAGCCCCACCATCCCACGCGCGGCCTGCTTTTGATGGTCGTGGCGCCCTCGGGCGTCGGCAAGACCTCGCTGACCCGCCGCCTGGTCTCGGACCATAACGACCTGCATCTGTCGATCAGCGCCACGACCCGCGATCCGCGTCCGGGCGAGCACGACGGCCGCGACTATCACTTCGTCACGCGAGAGCGTTT
>JAYRLX010000272.1:0-5404 GCA_041905125.1 Caulobacter sp.
TTTTCTTTTTTTCCCTACTTCGGGAGAGCGTAGGCGATCAGGGCGTCGCCGATCGGCGTCTCCATGAAGTGGTGGCCGCCGGCCATGATGACCACGTACTGCCGTCCGCCGACCTCGTAGGTCATGGGGGTAGCCTGGCCGCCGGCGGGCAGGGTGTCCTGCCAAAGGGTCTTGCCAGTCTTCAGGTCGATGGCGCGGATCAGGTTGTCCGTCGTCGCCGCGATGAAGATCACGCCGCCGGCCGTGACCACGGCGCCGCCATTGTTGGGCGTGCCGATCTCGAGCGGCAGGCGGGACGGGATTCCGAACGGACCGTTCCGAAGCGCCGAGCCGAACGGACGGTCCCATAGGGTCCTGCCGGTACGCAGGTCGATCGCCCGCAAGCCGCCATACGGAGGTTGCTTGCACAGCAGGCCCGTCAGCGGCAGACGCCAGCCGGCGTTGACCGAGATGGCGTAGGGCGTGCCGGCTTGAGGATCGCCGGCGCCTTCCGCGCCGCCCTTCAGCGAACCGCCACGCTCGTCGCCGCGCGGCGCCCAGCCCTTCTTGTCCGCCTCGGCCCGGGGGACCAGGCGATTGTAGTTGGGCATGTCGTTGTAGTTGGCGACGATCACACCCTTGCGCGGATCGACAGCGATCCCGCCCCAGTCCGAGCCGCCGTTATAGCCGGGGTACTCGACATAGCGACCGTCCGCGATCGGCGGCGTGTAGAAGCCGTCGTACTTGGCTTTCCGGAACTGGATGCGGCAGATCATCTGGTCGATCGGCGACATGCCCCACATCGTCCGCTCGGTCAGGTCCGCCTTGCGCAGCGTATGGAACAGCGAGAACGGCTGGGTCGGCGAGCGTTGGCCTGGTTCGACCCCGCCTTGCGGAACCTTCCGCTCCTCGACGCCCGTCAGGGGCTGGCCTGTGCGCCGGTCAAGGACATAGAGGTCGCCTTGCTTGCTGGGCAGCACCAGGGCCGGAACGACTCCGGCGGGCGTCGGGTAGTCCACCAGCGTCGCCTGCGAGCCGAGGTCATAGTCCCAGACGTCCTTGTGCACGGTCTGGAATTTCCAGACCTCGCGTCCGTCGGCGACGTTGAGCGCGACCAGCGAGGTCGAGTGCGCGTTCTCCAGCGGCGAGCGCATGCCGCTCCAATAATCGACGGCGCTGTTGCCCAGCGGCAGGTAGACTAGGCCGAGCGCCTCGTCGCCGCTGGCGGTCGTCCACATGTTCGGCGTGCCGCGGGTATAGGTCTCGCCAGCGGGAGGCGCGCCAGTGCGATCGGGGCGAACCATGTCCCAGGCCCAGCGGAGCTGGCCGGTGACGGCGTCATAGCCCTGGATCACGCCGGAGGGCGCGTTGCGCTTCTGGCCGTCCAGCACCTGGTGGCCGGTGACGATGACGCCGCGAACGATCGTCGGCGCCGAGGTGATCGAGAACATGCCCGGCGCGGCTTCGCCGACTCCCTCGGCGGTGTTCACCTGGCCGCCGAAGCCGAAGTCGGCGCAGGGGCGGCCGGTGTTGGCGTCCACGGCGATCAGGCGGGCGTCGAGCGTGCCTTCGATGATCCGCGTGGCGCAGGCCGATCCTGGCGCGGCGCCAGGGACGGCGTAGTAGGAGACGCCCCGGCAGGCGGCGGTGTAGGGGATGTTGGCGTCGGGAACCTTGGGATCGAACCGCCACCGCGTCGCGCCTGTCTCGGGGTCCAGGGCCATCAGGATGTTCTTCGGCGTGCAGAGATAGAGGGTGTTGCCGACTTTCAGCGGCGTGGTCTCGGCGCCGTACATCTTCCGAGCGGTCTCGGAGGCGGGCAGGTCCCCGGTATGGATCATCCAGACGCGCTGAAGCTTGTCGGCGTTCTCCGGGGTGATCTGGGCGAGGGCCGAATAGCGCTGCGCGCCATACGTGCCGCCATAGGCCGCCCAGTCCGAGCCGGCTGAGGGACCAGCGGCCAGTTCTGGGGCAGAAGGCTGGCCCGGCCTTACCGGTTGGCCCGCCACCACTGCGGCCAGGGTCAGGACGATCAGTCCGGCCAGCGAGACGAGCAACGCGCGCCACGCGAACCGCCGAGGACGGCGATCCACCGTCAGCATCGGCGCGCAGAGCAGGGCGAGGATAAGCAGGACCGAGGGACCGACCAGGCGCGGGATCAGGGCCCAGCCATCCAGGCCGACTTCCCAGAGCGCCCAGATCACCGTCGCGAGGAAGACCGCCAGATAGGTCCAGACGCCGGCGACGCTTCGCCGGATCATCAGGGCGCCGGCGACGATCAGGCCGAGGCCAGCGAGCAGGTAGTAAGGCGATCCGCCAAGGACCAGCAGCTGCACGCCGCCGGCCGCGAGGACCAGGCCGATAAGCAGAAGGATGACGCCAAGGGCGCGGGCAGGCCAAGCCGGCGCCGCGCCATAAGCAGGCCTGGTTTCCATCGTGACGCACCTTTCCGCGAACCGGGGAGTGTCGTGGAAATGCGCGAGCGGCCCAAAGGCGCCAAAGTCGGTGTCGACTTCCGCACTTTGGGCGGGCGGGGGCTTCGGACATTTGGTCAAGCGGCTGCGACCCGCGATATCGAAAGCCGCACACCCCCGCTGAAGCTGGAACCTCGGATCCGACGCGCCGTTGGCTGGTCTCAACTCGCGAAGGAGCCGGTCATGCCAAAGGGCAAGGATCCCCACACCGCCGATGGCCTCGGCGGCGTCCACAAAATCGCCATACCGCGTCAGCCCGTCCCTCGCGCGCCGGGCCAGGAGCGTGAACCGCGTCCTCAGGAGCCGCGCACACCGCCGTCGCGCCAGGCCTGACGTCACGCGCGATCAATTGCTGGCCGGAGGAACACGTCGGCCGCACCAAGCGATCCGTTGGGATCATCCTGCAATCTGGAGGTCTGGCATGTCGCTCGACGCCCCCCCGACATCATCGCCGCGACGCCGGCCGCAGTCCGACGGCGAGCGCGCCTTAAGCCAAGAGCCTCGCTCCTGGAACCCGGAGGCGCGGGCGAAGACCGTTCCCGCGACCGCCCCCACCCGAACCTTCCGCCTTCCGGGCGGCAAGCAGATGACCTTGTCCACCGACCGGGTGCGGGCTGCGCCGGCGGTAACGCCGCAGATCTCGATGGTGCTGGGCCAGAACGCGCTCGGTCTCGGCCTGTGGGGGCTGCTGGCGCCGCACAGCGTCAATCGCTTCCTGGGTATCCGATCGTCGGCGACGACGACGCGCGCCCTGTTCGGCGCGCGGGAGCTCGCCACCGGCATGGTGCTGGCTTCGGACCCGACCAAGTCCAGCGCCCTCTGGGCGCGGGTGGCGGGTGATGTCTTCGACATCCTGGTGCTGCGCCGGCTGGCGCGCCGAGACAATCCAAAACGCGGCAACGCGCGCCTGGCGATGGGCGTGGTGCTGGCGATCACCGCCCTCGATGTCGTGGCCGCGGTGCGAATGACCAACGTCAAGCGCGACTGCGCATAGGAGGCGGCGATGAAGGCGATCTGCTGGCAAGGCAAGAAGGACCTCCGCTGCGAGGAGGTGCCGGATCCGATCATCGAGGATCCGAAGGACGCGATCATTCGCGTGACCTCGACCTGCATCTGCGGGTCCGACCTGCACCTGATGAACGGCTTCGTGCCGACCATGTGCGCGGGCGACGTCATGGGGCACGAGCCCATGGGCGAGGTCGTCGAGGTCGGTCCGGAAGCGAAGGCCAAGGGGTTGAAGGTCGGCGACCGCGTCGTCGTGCCGTTCCAGATGATCTGCGGCGAGTGCGAACAGTGCCGGCAGGGCAACTACTCGGTCTGCCAGACCACCAATCGGAACGCCGATCTGGCGAAGGCCTTCTTCGGCGATACGACGGCGGGGCTGTTCGGCTATTCCCACATCACGGGCGGCTACGCCGGCGGCCAGGCTCAGTACATGCGCGTGCCGTACGCCGCGACCACGGTCATCAAGGTCCCGGAGTCGGGCGAGGACGAGAAGTACCTGTTCCTCAGCGACATCCTGCCGACCGGCTGGCAGGCCGCGGCCTTCGCCGACATTCGCCCGACCGACACCGTCGCGGTTTGGGGCTGCGGTCCGGTGGGCCTCTTCACCATCCAGTCCGCGCTGGTCATGGGCGCCAAGCGGGTGATCGCGATCGACGACGTTCCCGAGCGGCTCGCGATGGCCGAGGGGCTGGGCGCGGAAATCCTGGACCGCAGCCAGGTCAACGTCCTGCACGCCCTGAAGGA
Source organism: Caulobacter sp. (assembly GCA_041905125.1). Taxonomy (GTDB): domain Bacteria; phylum Pseudomonadota; class Alphaproteobacteria; order Caulobacterales; family Caulobacteraceae; genus Caulobacter. The sequence continues at coordinate 4,203 of JAYRLX010000272.1, forward strand.
GATGACGGGCGGGCATGGTCCCGAGCGCTGCATCGACGCCGTCGGCCTGGAGGCTCACGGGCCGACCCCGGTGCTGGGTCTGATCGACAGGGCCCAGGCGGCGATGAAGCTGGAGACCGAACGTCCCGTGGCCCTGCGCGAGGCCATCATGGCCTGGAAGGCGGCGGGTGTCGTCTCGATCCCCGGCGTCTATGGCGGCATGTCCAACATGATCCCGATGGGCGCGGTGATGAACAAGGGACTGACGATCCGCACCGGCCAGACCCACGTGAAGCGCTGGTCCGACGATCTGCTGCGGCGTATCGGAGAAGGCGAGATCGACCCGACCTTCGTGGTGACCCACACCGCGCCGCTCGCCAAGGGGCCTGAACTCTACAAGACTTTCCGCGACAAGAAGGACGGTTGCGTCAAGGTGGTGCTCAAGCCCTGACGCCATGTCTTTTGCTTAGCGACCGAACACTTTGGTCTCCCTGTCGTTGAGCTTCGACCACTTCTGGGAGACGAACATGGCTCGAATGACTTTAGCGGCCGCCGCATCCGTGGCGGCCCTTTCCTTGGCGGCTTGCCAGCAAAAGGACTCCACGCCCAATCCGAACGATCCGGGCACGAGCAACGCGGCTGTCAACGCCGCCCAGGACGCCACCTCGGCCGCCGTCGGAACGACCTCGGCCGCGACGGCGGGACCGATGTCCACCGACGCCTTCGTCACCAACGCCGCGATCAGCGACATGTACGAGATCGAGGCCGGCAAGATCGCCCAGCAGAAGGGCAAGGCCCAGGGCGTGAAGGACTTCGGCAAGATGATGGTCGCGGACCACACGGCCCTCTCCAACGCCATGAAGCCGCTGATCGCCGCCGCCGGCAAGACCGCGCCGCCCGGACTGGACGAGCGTCGCAAGGGCATGATCGACAATCTGAACGCGGCCGCGCCGGCCGACTTCGACAAGGTCTATCTCGACCAGCAGGACGCTGCGCACAACGAAGCGCTGACGCTGACGCAGGGCTACGCCCAGCGCGGCGATGACGCCGGCCTGCGCGACGCGGCCTCGAAGGCCGTTCCGAAGATCCAGGCCCACCTGGATCACGTGCAACAGCTGAAGACTGGCGGCGACGGCGCGCACTAGCCTTCGCGAACGTCAAAAAAGAAAGCGTGGCGGGTCAACCGCCACGCTTTGTTTGTTCCGATATTAGAAGGGGCCGCC
>JAYRLX010000273.1:0-5389 GCA_041905125.1 Caulobacter sp.
GGCGCCGTGGCTGGCGCGGGCGTCGCCTGCGCAGCCTTGGCCGGCGTCGGGATGCGCATGGGGACCGCCGCCGCGGAAGCCCCGGCCGTCCGCACCAACGTCGCCAGCGCCCCGGCCTTCGCGCCGCCGCCCGGCGCGCCGATGTCGTTCGCCGACATCTTCGAGAAGGTTTCGCCCGCGGTCGTCCAGATCAACGTGACGTCCAAGGCCTCGCCGCAACCGCTGCGCATCCCTGGCTTCGAAGGCTTCGACATCGTGCCGCGCGGCAAGAAGGCTCCCGGTCAGGGCCAAGGCCAGGACGGCGATGACGGTGACACGCCCGCCACGCCCAAGCAGCAGTCCGCCGGTTCGGGCTTCTTCATCTCGGCCGACGGCTACATCGTCACCAACAACCACGTCGTCGCCGACGCCGACGACATCCAGGTGGTGATGAAGGACGGCCGCGAGCTGAAGGCCACCCTGGTCGGCCGCGACGAGGGCACGGACCTAGCGGTGATCAAGGTCGCCGATCCCAAGGCCAAGGGCGCCGAGTTCCCGTACGTCGACTTCGAGAACCAGGCCAAGCCGCGCGTCGGCGACTGGGTGATCACGATCGGCAATCCGTTCGGCCTGGGCGGCACCGCTACGGCCGGCATCATCTCGGCCTATGGCCGGAACCTGGGCGACACGACCTCGTCGTTCGTCAACTACATCCAGATCGACGCGCCGATTAACCGGGGCAACTCGGGCGGTCCCAGCTTCGACATCTATGGCCGGGTGATCGGCGTCAACAGCGCCATCTACTCGCCGTCGGGCGGTTCGGTCGGCATCGGCTTCGCCATCCCGGCCGACGTCGCCGAGGCGACCGCCAAGCAGCTGATCGCCAGCGGCAAGGTTGTTCGCGGGTATATCGGCGTCAGCATCCAGGACTTCAGCACCGAGGCCGCCGAGGCCATGGGCCTGAAGGACGTGAAGGGCGCCATCGTCGCCGAAGTCGTCGCCGGCGGTCCCGCCGCCAAGGCTGGCCTGCTGCCGGACGACATCCTGGTGGGCGTTAATGGCGTCAAGGTCGCCGACCGCTCGGAACTGACCCGCGAAGTGTCCAAGGCGCGTCCGGGCGAGATCATCAAGATGTCGATCATCCGCGACGGCAAGCCGCGCGTCATCGACGTTCGCTCGGGCACCCGCCCGTCGGAGAACACCCTGGCCGCCAATGACGACGATCAGGATCAGGACGGCGGCGCCGCGCCCAGCCCGGACAAGCCCGCCACCCAGCGGGTCGAGGCTCTGGGCCTGACCCTGGCGCCGATCGACGCGGCCGCTCGCCAGACCTACAAGATCGACAGCGAGATCAAGGGTCTGCTGATCACCGGCGTGAAGGGCGACAGCGACGCGGGCGAGAAGGGCCTGGCCAAGGGCGACGTGCTGGCCAACATCAACGGCGCGCCGGTCACCAGCGCAGCCGAGGTCAACGCCGCCGTCGCATCCGCCAAGAAGGCCGGCCGCACCGCTGTCCTGGCCAAGGTCATCCGCCAGAACCGTCCGGTCTTCGTTCCGCTGAAGATCGCGCCGTAAGCGGACCAGTCCTTGAACGACAGAGCCCCGTTCCGGTCCGCCGGAGCGGGGCTTCTTCGTTTCTGACCAAGGTTTAAGTTACGCGGGTCGCCGAAAGCGGTATTTCCGGAGCAACTATCGCGCGCTGGCGCAGAATCGGTTGAACGTCGATCGTCCAACCTGTCTGTCCGCGCGCATGAGGGGCTCGCTGATGCGTATTCTGATTATCGAAGACGACCTGGAAGCCGCCGGCGCCATGGCGCACGGCTTGAGGGAGGCCGGCTATGAGGTCGAGCATGCGCCCGACGGCGAGGCCGGCCTGGGCGTGGCTCAGAAGGGCGGCTTCGACGTCCTGGTCGTCGACCGCATGATGCCGAAGATGGACGGCGTCACCGTGGTCGAGACCCTGCGCCGCGAGGGCGACCAGACGCCGGTGCTGTTCCTGTCGGCTCTGGGCGAGGTCAACGACCGCGTCACCGGCCTGCGGGCCGGCGCCGACGACTATCTGGTCAAGCCGTACGCCTTCCCCGAGCTGATGGCCCGGGTCGAGGCTCTGTCGCGCCGCCGCGAAACGGGCGCCGTGGCCACGACGCTGAAGGTCGGCGAGCTCGAGATGAACCTGATCAACCGGACGGTCCATCGCCAGGGCAAGGAGATCGACCTCCAACCCCGCGAATTCCAGCTGCTGGAATTCATGATGCGCCACGCCGGCCAGTCGGTGACCCGCACCATGCTGCTGGAAAAGGTCTGGGAGTATCACTTCGACCCCCAGACCAACGTCATCGACGTCCACATCTCGCGCCTGCGCAGCAAGATCGACAAAGGCTTCGACCGGGCGATGCTGCAGACGGTGCGCGGCGCCGGCTACCGGCTGGATCCGTAGGAGATCGGTGGCGGTCTAGCCGCCGGAACCCACCATGCGTCTGCCGCGCCTTCTCCGCACCACGCCGTTTCGGCTGACCCTGCTGTTCCTGGCGTTGTTCGCCGCGGCGGCCAGCGCCTTCCTGGGCTACATCTACGTGGCCACGGCAGGCGAGGTGAACCGGCGCGCCCAGGCCGAGATCAGCCGCGAGTTCGAGAGCCTGGAAGCCGCCTACCGCCAGGGCGGCGTCAACGCCCTGAACCAGACCATCGTCGAGCGCGCCACCGGCGAGCGTCCGTTCCTCTATTTCCTGGCCGACAGGAGCGGCAAGCGCATCTCGGGCTCGATCGAGGAGTCGCCGATCGCCAACTTCTCCGGCGACGGTCCCGAATGGGCCAGCTTCAAGGTGACCGAGACCGATCCCGACGGCGCCGAGGTCAAGGCCGCCGCGCGCGGCGTCCAGCAGCGCCTCGACCATGGCGAGATCCTGTTCGTCGGGGCCGACGTCGACGCCTCCGAGGCCTATGTCCGCAAGATCGTCCGGGCCCTATGGGGCGCAGGGGCGCTGGTCATCCTGCTGGGCCTGGCCGGCGGGGTGGTGATCAGCCGCAATGTCAGCCGCTCGATGCAGGGCCTCGTGGACGTGGTCAACGCGGTTCGCGCCGGCGACCTGCACGCCCGCGCCAAGGTGCGTGGCACCCGCGACGAGTACGACGAGCTGGCCGAGGGCCTGAACGACATGCTCGACCGGATCGAGCGCCTGATGGGCGGCCTGCGCCACGCTGGCGACGCCATCGCCCACGACCTGCGCTCGCCCCTGACCCGTTTGCGGGCGCGCATGGAGGTCGCCCTGATCGACGCCGAGAACGGCAAGGGCGATCCGGTGGCGGCGCTGGAGACCGCCCTGGCCGACGCCGACGGCGTGCTGAAGACCTTCAACGCCGTGCTGGCCATCGCCCGTCTGCAGGCCGCCGGCGCCGCCCCCGACCAGCGGGTGTTCGACGCCTCGGAGCTGGCCGGCGACATGGCCGAGCTCTATGAGCTGTCCTGCGAGGACAAGGGCCTCGACTTCAAGGCCGAGATCACGCCGGCCCTGTCGATCAAGGGCAATCGCGAGTTCCTGGCCCAGGCCCTGGCCAACATCCTCGACAACGCCATCAAGTACACGCCCGAGGGCGGGGCGATCATGCTGCGCGCGCGACGCACCTCGTCGGGCGAGCTGGAGTTTTCGGTCACCGACACCGGCCCCGGCGTGCCCGAGGCCGACCGCGCCCGGGTGGTCCAGCGCTTCGTGCGCCTGGAGAACAGCCGCAGCGAACCCGGCGCCGGCCTTGGCCTGTCCCTGGTCCAGGCCGTGGCCGCCTCGCACGGCGGGCGGCTGGAGCTGGCGGAAGGGCCTGGCGAATATAACGGCACGGGCCCCGGCCTGCGGGTGGCGCTTGTGCTGCCGCGGGTGGAGTAGGGGCAGGGGGTCTCCTTCCGCCCCCTCTGGGGGCGGACGACCGCGCGCAGCGGTCAGGTGGGGGCGCGTAAGGTGATTTCGCTCTGACTTGCCCCCTCCGCGCCTTCGGCGCTCCTCCCCCGGAGGGGGGGAAGAAGGATGGCGGCGAAGCCGCCCTCTACCGCTCCGCCACCCAGGTGATCGCGCCGGTATAGGGATCCATCTGTGGCGCGTAGGCAGGAGGCATGTCGCTGTAGTCGGGCCCGCGCGGGGCGACGCTCCAGACGATGGCCATGGCCGCGACGGTCAGGAAGGTCATGGTCAGGAATCCCGCGACGTCGCGGGTCAGGCTGGGCTCGCGACGGTTCAGCAGCGAGACCCGCAGGATCAGCGGATGGGTGGCCCAGCCGCAGGCCAGCGGCGAGGTCGAGACGCTGAGCTGGGCCTTCATCAGCGCCTTGGCGTAGTCGGCCCGGATGTTCGAGCGCAGGGCCACGACCGTGGCGTCGCAGGCCAGCTCCTGATCGATGCGGACGAGGCGCTGGGCGAGGGCGACGACGGGATTGCACCAGCCCAGGACGCCGAAGACGGCGATGGCGAGGTTAGCGATGGGATCGCCGCGATTGATGTGGGTGCGCTCGTGCAGCTGGATCATCTCGCGCTCGCGGGCGTCGAAGCGCTGGGCGAAGTCGGCCGGCAGGACGATGCGCGGCCACAGGGCGCCCATGACGGCGGGGCCGGCCAGGCCTTGGCGGACGCGCCGACGGAACAGGTGCTCGCGCAGCGCCAGGATGGCCGTGGCGATCGCGCAGCCGGCCAGCCACAGCATCACCAGCTTGGGCGCCCAGACGCCCAGGGGGCGGGCGGGCGCGCCCAGGTCCATGGTCTCGGCCAGGCTGGGGAAGAAGGCGGCGGCGGCCGCGGCCGGCGCGATGATCCAGAGGCCATAGGCTCGGCGCGGCCCGAACAGACGGCGCGCGAACGGCCGCAGGGCGATGATCAGCAGCACCGCCGCGGCGGCCGCCACCTGGGCGCGGATCAGGGCTAGGGCGAAGAGCTCGATCATTCTCGGGCGGTTCCTGCCGTTTCCTCGGATGTGATGGTTACAACTGTAATATCCCGCGTCAAGCCGGAGTCTTGTTCCAGAGAGCAAGGCGCGCGACGGTGCCGCCATGACTCGCCTCGCTGACCAGCTGACGCCCTGCGGCCCCATCGTCGATTCCAAGGCCGCCGAGCGCGCCCACGAGGCGATCGCCAAGCGGGTCGGCGAGGCGTTCCCGGTGGTGGAAGCCGCCTGGCCGGCCCTGGCCCCGGTGTTCGCCGCCTCGCCCTACCTGACCAGCCTGGCGCGGCGCGACGGCGTGCGGCTGCCGTCGATCCTGGCGGCCGAGCCGGAGACGCGTCTAGCGCAGATCCTCGACGCCGCCGAGGCCGTCGCCGCCGAGCCGGATTTCGAGACCGCTCGCCGGGTGCTGCGCGAGCTGAAGGCCGACCTGCACCTGCTGAGGGCGCTGTGCGACCTGTCCGGAGTCTGGGACCTCGTCCGCGTGTCC
>JAYRLX010000274.1:0-5340 GCA_041905125.1 Caulobacter sp.
AGAAGCTGGTGAGAGCCGTCGCGTCCGGACGCTGGCGCTCCTGCGGCTGCTCGGTCGCCGTGCCGATATAGAGATAGCCCGCGACCTTCTCATCCGGACCGCAGCCCAGGATCTCCAGCGCGCGCGGGTCATAGCTGTACCAGTCGGTGATCCAGTTGGCGCCCCAGCCCAGGGCCGAGGCGGCCAGCAGCAACTGATGGCAGACCGCGGCGGCGCTCTGGCGCTGCTCCCATTCGGGGATTTCGCCCGGCAGGTGGCGCGAGATCACCGCGACGCAGACCGGCGGATTGGTCAACTTGCGCAGGGCGGCCGTCGCCTTGGTGGGGTTGGCCTGGCTGGGGGCCAGAGCGGCGATGCGCTCGGCGAAGACGGCCTTGGCCTCGCCTTGCAGGACGATGAACCGCCAGGGCGCCAGCTTGCCGTGGTCCGGCACGCGGACCGCCAGGCGCAGCAGGTCGGCGAGCTGGGTCTTGTCCGGCCCCGGCGCGGTCAGGGTCATGGCGCTGGCCGAGCGACGCCGCGCCAGGAAGGCGATGGTCTCGGGCGAGGCCTCGACCGGCAGGGTTTCGCCGAATTCGGGAGCAGGGGGGACGGAACCGGCCAAGACGGCCTCCTCATGGGCGTTGCGGCGTTGTAAGGCCGTTCAGTTAGGCCTCGCGCGGCCCCGATGGAACCGGAGGCCGCGAAAAATCTGGAGCGTCCATGTCCGACAAGCCCGCCTGGCTGAAGCCGCACGGAAAGCCCTGGGGCGTGTCGTCCAGCCAGGTCGTCTACGACAATCCCTGGATCACGGTCACCGAATACCAGGCGATCGCGCCCACGGGGCGGCCGGCGCTGTATGGCAAGATCGGCTTCAAGAGCCAGGCGACGGGCGTCGTGCCGCTGCACGAGGACGGCACGGTGACCCTGGTCGGCCAGAACCGCTTCTCGCTGGCCAACTACAGCTGGGAGCTGCCCGAGGGCGGCGCCCCGCACGGCGAGGACCCGCTGGACGGCGCCAAGCGCGAACTGGCCGAGGAGGTGGGCCTGCAGGCGCGCGACTGGCGGCCGATCCTGCGGATGGAGCTCTCCAACTCCGTCACCGACGAGATCGCCTACGGCTTTCTGGCCATGGACCTGTCGCCGACGCAGACCGCGCCGGACGAGACCGAGGACCTCGCCGTGGTCCGCGTGCCGTTCCGCGAGGCCCTGGACGCTGCGGTCGCCGGTCACATGCCCGACGCCATCACCGTGGCGCTGCTTTTACGGACGCATCTGATGGCGGTGCGGGGCGAACTGCCCGCGCAACTGGCGGCGCTGATCCTTTAGCGGAGTCGCGACCCACGAATTGATCCTGATCGTGTCGCGCCGATGCGTTCCGGTTCAGAAGCGGCCCGCCCACCAGCGGAATCGCCAGGATCGTCATGACGCTATCGCCCCACCTCACGCCGCAGAGCCTGGTCGGCCGCCGGTTTCCGCCCGACGTCTTCGGCGACGTGAAGGTCGCGCTGGTCGGCTATTGCCCGCCGCCCTCGGCGCTCGACCGCTACAAGCCCGAGCGCGTGGAGGGGCAGCACTTCATCCACCTGTCGCCCGACAGCGTGCGGATCCTGACCCACGGCGGGCGCCAGTTCCTGTCGCTGGCCCACGTCTATGGCGGCCCGGTGTCGAGCTCGACGGCCGAGGAGCTGGCCTATTACGGGATCGAGCTGGTGTTGGCCTATGGCCTGGCGGGCGGCTTGGGGACCGGCGACATCGCCATGGGCGACTTCTACCTCGCCGAGGACACCCTGGCGGCCGACGGCACGACCCCGCACTACACCGGCGCTCGCATCCTGCGCGCCGACCAGAGGCTGATCGACGCCGCGCAGACGCTTTGGAGAGGTCCGGCGCCGCTGAAGCCCGTCCGCGTGGCGACGGGCGATGCGATCTATCGCGAGTACGATCCGATGCTGGACGCCTACCGCCTGGAAGGCTGCGACATCGTCAATCTGGACTGCGCCCATCTCTATGCGGCGTCGCAGATCAATTCGTCGGGCCGCAAGATGCGCGCGATCCAGTGCGGGGTGATCTCGGACGTCGTTCCGACGGGCCCCGAGGCCGAGTCCAGCAGCACGCTCTCGGCCATGCTGGCCGGTGGCGACGAGGGGCTGAACCCGCTGGAACGGACCGGCGACATCGTGTCTTTCTTCATCGAGACCTTGACGCCAGCGCTTTTGCCCTGATCTGAGCGGGGCGCGCCCGAACGTTCCGTTCGGGTTTTGTGGAGCATTTGGTCTATAGATGCTGCACGCGCCCAGCCTGCTGGGGAGGGAGAGCCCGATGGCCAAGCACTTGGAAGTGGTGACCCCCGAGACGGAAACCCCCGTCTGGGTCGCCCTGCGCAACCAGGCCGAACACGCCGCCAAGGCCGAGCCAGCCCTGGCCTCGCTGCTCAACGCGGTGATCCTGAGCCACGACAACCTGGCCGACGCCCTGAGCTTCCAGCTGGCGCGCAAGCTGGGCGACCAGGAGATGCGGGCGATGACGGCCCGCGAGTTCGCCGCGGACGCCTTCAAGAGCGACCCCACCATCGTCGAGGCCGCCGAGGCCGACCTGAAGGCGGTGTTCGAGCGCGATCCCGCCTGCAAGGGCTACGTCCAGCCGTTCCTGTTCTTCAAGGGCTTCGTGGCCCTGCAGACCCATCGCGTGTCGCACTGGCTGTGGACCCAGGGCCGAGAGACCCTGGCCTTCTATCTGCAGAGCCGGGCCAGCGAGGTCTTCCAGGTCGACATCAATCCCGCCGCCAAGATCGGCAAGGGCGTGTTCATCGACCACGGCACCGGCATCGTCATCGGCGAGACCGCGGTGGTCGGCGACAACGTCTCGATGCTGCACGGCGTGACCCTGGGCGGCACCGGCGCCGAGCGCGGCGACCGCCACCCCAAGATCGGCAAAGGCGTCCTGCTGGGCGCCGGCGCCAAGGTGCTGGGCAACATCACCGTCGGCGACTACGCCAAGATCGCCTCGGGCTCGGTGGTGCTGCGGCCCGTGCCGGCTCACTGCACCGCCGCCGGCGTGCCCGCGCGCCTGGTCAATTGCCCGACTTGCGAAGAGCCGGCCAAGACCATGGACCACACCCTGGCCGAGACGGTCTACGCCGCCGGCGACTACGTGATCTGAGTTTCATCCCTTGAGTTCCAAGCGTCTTAGCCTCGGCGGCCTGCTGCTGTGCGCCGCCCTGGCGTTCGGCTCCGCCGTTTCCGCCGCCCCGGCGCCGGTTGGCGGCTACACGATCGTGCGCAGCTACGCCCACGACACCGGCGCCTTCACCGAAGGCCTGTTCTATCGCGACGGCTTCATCTTCGAGAGCACCGGCCTGGCCGGCCGCTCGTTCATCCGCAAATGGAACCTCGAGACCGGCGCGGTCGAGCAGGAGCGGCTGATCGACAGCCGCTACTTCGGCGAAGGCATCGTCGACTGGAAGAACCGGCTCTACGAGCTGACCTGGACCAACGAGCTGGGCTTCATCTACGACATCGACAGCTTCGAGAAGGTCGGCGAATTCAGCTACCGGGGCGAAGGCTGGGCCCTGACCCGCGACGACAAGCGGCTGATCATGAGCGACGGCACCTCGTTCATCCGCTTCCTGGATCCCGAGACTCTCAAGGAGACTGGCCGGATCGAGGTCACCGACGATGGCGTGCCGGTGCGCAATCTCAACGAGCTGGAATGGGTGAAGGGCGAGCTGCTGGCCAATGTCTGGCAGACGACCCGCATCGCCCGCATCGACGTCAAGACCGGCAAGGTGATCGGCTGGATCGAGCTGGGCGGCCTCTTGAAGGAAGCCGGCGTCACCGGCCAGCGCGACGACGTGCTGAACGGCATCGCCTACGACGCGGCGGGCGACCGCCTGTTTGTCACCGGCAAGCTGTGGCCGAAACTTTTCGAGATCAAACTGACCTCTTCCGGACGATGACGCGGAACCGCGTTCGGGGGACGGCGTTAATCTCGTGTCCGCCCCCCTACGCCCCCCCGACCTAGTGGGCGGACCTGAGCCCCGGTCGCGCGAGACGCCGCCGGGGCTCACCCCTGTCTGGGGCTCAGCTTTCCCGAGACGCCTTGGCGCAGGACACGGCCGGCGAGGTTTTCGCGGCCACCGATCGCGCGTCGCCGCTCGCCGGCTTCACCAGTCCCAGGATCGCCGCCGTCCAGATGGCCAGCAGCGCCAGAACCTGGGGCAGGGTGATGCGGGACGAAGCGGCGGGAGGCATGGGGGCCTTATCTCCCGATTGCGCGTCTCCCGATAACGACTTATCCGTCAGGCCTCTGTGAGGTTTTTTCACATGGCCCGCCGCAACCTGCCGCCGCTGAACGCCCTGCGCGCCTTCGAGGCGTTCGGGCGGCATGGCCGCATGACCCTGGCGGCCGACGAGCTGTGCGTGACCCACGGCGCGATCAGCCGCCAGATCCGGCAGCTGGAAGAGCACTTGGGCGTCGCCCTGACCGAGGGGCCGCGCTCGCGGCTGCGCATGACCGAGGCGGGCTTGAAGCTGGCCCAGGCGCTCTCGCCAGCCTTCGACCAGATCCAGGCCGCCGTGCCGCGTCCGGCGGAGGCGGGACCAAGGCCCCTGGTCGTATCCTGCCTGCCGACCTTCGCCATGAAGTGGCTGATCCCGCGCCTGCCGCGCTTTCAGGCGGCGCATCCGGACATTCCCGTGCGGGTGGCCGAGTCGAACGGGCCCTTCGACTTCCGCGAGGACCAGATCGATCTGGCGATCCGCATGCGGCGGCCGGGCGAGGGCGACTATCCGGACTCCGTGGCCGAGCCCTTCCTGCGCCACTACCACGGTCCGGTGATGGCGCCGGAACTGGCGGCGACGGGCGTCATGGACTTCCAGAGCGTCTGCGCCGCGCCGCGCCTTCAGACCCGGACCTATCCGCAGAGCTGGAGCGACTGGATCAGGGACACCGGCGCGGAAAGCCTTCCTCCGGCTGTCCGCGAGCAGGAGTTCGACCACTTCTTCTACATGCTGGAAGCCGCCGCCGCCGGCCTGGGCGTGGCGGTGGCGCCTTGGGCCTTCGCGCAGCGCGATCTCGCCAGCGGACGCTTGGTCGCGCCGCTAGGTTTCGCACCTGGGCAGACCTGGATCGTCGCGCTGACGCCGCGCGATGGGCCCTCGTCCGAGGCCGCCTTGTTTCGCGATTGGCTGTTGGACGAGGGAGCGTCCACACCTCTTCCACCGGAAGCCGCTTGCCAGTCGCGCCCCGGACGCTAGTTTCGCCCCGAGACGCGCCCCGGGCGCTCTAGCTGAAGACAAGGATCCCCCGTGGACGCCAACACCATCGCCAAGATCGAAAAGCACCTGAAGCGGACCTTCG
>JAYRLX010000275.1:0-5340 GCA_041905125.1 Caulobacter sp.
CGCAAGCAGGGGATCAGCGAGCCGATGATCGGCGTGCTGTGGGGCGTCGGGGTCGCCGTCGAGGTGGGCTTCATGTTCTTTCTCGAGCCCTTGCGTCGCCGCTGGGGTCCGGAGCGGTTCCTGATCCTCGGCGCGCTTGCGGCGGTGATCCGCTGGACGGCCTACGCCTTCCAGCCGCCGCTGTGGGCGCTGTTTCCGCTGCAAGCCCTGCACGCCTTGACGTTCGCGGCCTCGTTCCTGGCCTCGTTGCGACTGATCGAGAAGCTGGCGCCGCCGTCGGCGGCGTCGCCGGCCCAGGCGATTAATTCGGCGCTGTCCTCGGGCTTCACGCTGGGGATCGCGACCCTGGTCTCGGGCCCGCTGTTCGACGCGCTGGGGCCTTTCGGCTACCTCGCGACAGCCGGTATGGCGGGGCTAGGGCTGATCGGCGCGATCATGCTCGCGCGCCGATCAAAACATCAGATCGTGTAGTCGATCTCGCGGCCTTCCAGCCACGCGACGATCCGCTCCGCCGCCTCGACGGGATCGATCGCGGTGGTGTCGATGCGAAGCTCCGGACTCTCCGGCGCTTCGTACGGGCTGTCGACGCCGGTGAAGTTCTTCAGCTGGCCCGAGCGGGCCTTCTTGTAGAGGCCCTTGACGTCCCGCGCCTCGGCCACGGCCAGAGGCGTGTCGACGAAGACCTCGATGAACTCGCCCGGCTCCAGGATGTCGCGCGCCAGCTGGCGCTCGGCCCGGAACGGCGAGATGAAGGCGGTCAGCACGATCAGGCCGGCGTCGACCATCAGCTTGGCGACCTCGGCGACGCGGCGGATGTTCTCGACGCGATCCTCTTCGGTGAAGCCGAGGTCCTTGTTGAGGCCGTGACGGACGTTGTCACCGTCCAGCAGATAGGTGTGACGGCCCAGAGCGTGCAGGCGCTTCTCGACCAGGTTGGCGATCGTCGACTTGCCCGCGCCCGACAGGCCCGTCAGCCAGACCACTTGGCCGCGCTGGGCCTTCAGCGCCGCCCGCGAGACCTTGGTGACGTCGGTGTGCTGCCAGTGGATGTTGTCGGCCCGCCGCAGGGCGAAGTTGATCATGCCCGCGCCGACCGTGCGGTTGGAGAGGCGGTCGATCAGGATGAAGCCGCCCATCTGTCGATTGTCGGCGTAGGGCTCGAACGGGATCGCCTGGTCGAGCGAGAGGTTGCAGACCCCGATCTCGTTCAGCTCCAGCCGCTTGGCGGCGGTGTGCTCCAGCGTGTTGACGTTCACGCGGTGCTTGATGTCGGTGATGCTGGCGCCGACCGTGCGCGCTCCGATCTTGAGCAGGTAGGTCCGGCCGGGCGGCAGGGGCTCATCGTCCATCCACACCACGGTCGCCTCGAACTGGTTGGCGACCGGCGCGGGCGCGTCGGCGGTGGCGATCACGTCGCCGCGCGAGATGTCGATCTCGTCCTCCAGCGTCAGGGTCACCGACTGGCCGGCCACGGCCCGGTCGAGATCGCCGGGCAGGGTGACGATCCGCGCCACCCGGCTCTCGCGACCCGACGGCAGGGCGCGGATGCGGTCGCCCGGCTTGACGGTCCCCGAGGCGATCAGGCCCGAGAAGCCCCGGAAGTCGAGGTTCGGGCGATTGACCCACTGCACCGGCATGCGGAAGGGCTTGGCCTGCAGGTCGTTCTCGACCTCGACGCCTTCCAGCCAGTCCATCAGGATCGGCCCCTCGAACCAGGGCGTCGCCTCGCTGCGCGCGGCGATGTTGTCGCCGGTGAGACCCGAGATCGGGATCGGCGTGAAGACCGAGAGGCCGATCTGCTCGGCGAAAGCGCGGTAGTCCGCGACGATCGTGTCGAACACGTCCTGGTCCCAGCCGACCAGGTCCATCTTATTCACCGCCAGGACAACATGGCGGATGCCGAGCAAGGAAACGAGATAACTGTGGCGGCGGGTCTGGGTCAGCACCCCCTTGCGCGCGTCGATCAGGATCACGGCCGCGTCGGCGGTCGAGGCGCCGGTGACCATGTTGCGCGTGTACTGCTCGTGGCCGGGGGTGTCGGCGACGATGAACTTGCGCTTCTCGGTCGAGAAGAAGCGGTAGGCGACGTCGATCGTGATGCCTTGCTCACGCTCGGCGGCCAGGCCGTCGACCAGCAGGGCGAAGTCGAGCGCCCCGCCTTGCGTGCCGACCTTCTTGCTGTCGGCCTCGAGGGCCGCCAGCTGGTCCTCGAAGATCATCTTGCTGTCGTAGAGCAGGCGGCCGATCAGGGTGGACTTGCCGTCGTCGACGCTGCCGCAGGTGATGAAGCGCAGCAGCGACTTGTGCTGGTGCTGGTGCAGGTAGGCTTCGATGTCCTCGGCGATCAGGGCGGACTGATGGGCCATCTCAGAAGTACCCTTCCTGCTTCTTCTTCTCCATCGAGGCGGACTGGTCATGGTCGATGACCCGGCCTTGGCGCTCGCTGGTGGTGGTCAGCAGCATTTCCTGGATGACCTGGGGCAGGGTGGCGGCGGTGCTCTCGACCGCGCCGGTCAGAGGATAGCAGCCCAGGGTGCGGAAGCGGACGCTCTTCATCTGGGGAACTTCGCCGTCGCGCAGGCGGAAGCGATCGTCGTCGACCATGATCAGCGCGCCGTCGCGCTCGACCACCGGACGCTCGGCCGCGAAATACAGCGGCACGATCGGGATGTTCTCCAGGTGGATGTACTGCCAGACGTCCAGTTCGGTCCAATTGGAGATCGGGAAGACGCGCAGGCTCTCACCCGGATGCTTGCGGGTGTTGTAGAGGTTCCAGAGCTCCGGGCGCTGGTTCTTCGGGTCCCAACGGTGCTCGGCCGAGCGGAACGAGAAGACGCGCTCCTTGGCGCGGCTCTTCTCCTCGTCGCGGCGGGCGCCGCCGAAGGCCGCGTCGAAGCCGTACTTGGTCAGCGCCTGTTTCAGCCCCTCCGTCTTCCAGAGGTCGGTGTGCAGGGCGCTGCCATGGTCGAACGGATTGATGCCCCGCGCCTCGGCGTCCGGGTTCTTATGGACGATCAGGTCGAAGCCCAGCTCGGAGGCGATCCGGTCGCGCAGGGCGTACATGTCCCGGAACTTCCAGGTCGTGTCGACGTGCAGAAGCGGGAAGGGCGGCTTGCTGGGATAGAAGGCCTTGGCGGCCAGGTGCAGCATCACCGCGCTGTCCTTGCCGATCGAGTACAGCATGACCGGCCGCTCGCACTCCGCGGCCACCTCGCGCAGGATGTGGATGCTCTCGGCCTCCAGGCGCTGGAGGTGCGTCAGGCGGGCCGGCGAGATCGGGGTCGTCTTCATCGGTTCCGGCGGGAGCGCTGCGGGTGCGAATTCGGTAAGGGCCAAGGCGAGGTTCCGCAAAGGGAAAATGTCCGTACGGCTTCCTGGACGGGGACGACGTCGAACCTACGTCGCGACCTAGGCCTGGCGAGGGCCGGCGGCAACGCCGGAAATCTGGAGGCGCTGTCAGTTGGATTGGCGCCACACCTTCGAAAGCTTCGGCGTTCATGACGGAATTTTCACTCGCGCGACGCGCGAGACTCTCGCATAACGCCGCTATCGGGTTCAGAGGCGGGTTATGGCCTTCTTGGCTGAAATGTTGGCGGTGGCGGTCGTCTGGCTGTCCTCCTTCGCGCTGTGCCAGTTTGGCGTGGCGACGGAGACGCGCGCCCACAAGGCCAGCCATACCCATGCCGTGAAGACCGTGGCGCGCTCGCCGCGCGCCGAAGCCGCCAAGCCGCAGCCGGTCCCGACCGCCGCGCCCTCGGCCACGACCAAGGCCGCTTAAGCCGCGATCAGGCGTCGCACCTGTGCGAACGCAACCAAAGCCGCTTTTCGTCAAGGCTTTTCACCGTTAGGTTCATCCGACACGCGAAGGAGGGGCCGGCGCGCGAAGGCTGTCTCAGCGCCCCCCGCCGACGCCCTGGGACTCCGGCTGTGTATGAAGCCTAAGAAGCGACAACCGTTCGATTTCTCCGCGACGCCGACGGCTCCTCCCGTGGAAGAGAGCAGCGTCGCGCCCGAGCTTCCCGAATCGACGTCGTTCTCCGATCCCGTGATCGAACCGCCTTCGACCGAGCCGCTGATCCTGAACGACGACCTGGATGTTCCCCCGCCGACGACCGTGCGGTCGCGTCGCCGACGAGAGGCCGAGCCCGAACAGCCCAAGAGTTTCGCCGAACCGGAGCTGAAGCCCGCGCCGTCGCTGTCGGTCTCTCAGCCCTTGGCGCCG
This sequence comes from Caulobacter sp., assembly GCA_041905125.1. Lineage (GTDB taxonomy): Bacteria > Pseudomonadota > Alphaproteobacteria > Caulobacterales > Caulobacteraceae > Caulobacter. Next base: position 4,223 of record JAYRLX010000275.1, read on the forward strand.
ATCGCCGAGCCCGAGCGCGCCGCGCCCGCCAAGGCGGAGAAGCGCGACGCCGCTCTTGATCTTCGCCTGCCGCCCGGCTCGACGCCGGTGACGCTCGAAACGGAAGATTCGCCGCGTCGCATGTCCGGCGCGCTGTTCTGGACATTGGCGTCGGCGATCGCCGCCCTCTGGGCCTTGGCGCCGATCGCGTTTGCGTTCGGCTACGCCCGAGGTGTGCCGGCCTTCCAGGTCGAGGGTTTCGCTTTCACGGTCTTCGCCAGCCTGGCGATCGGCCCGGCTCTGATGACCTTGCTGGGCGCCTATCTGTTGCGGCAGGCCACGGGAATCTCCGACGAGCTGCGCCGGACGCGGACCGCGACGGACCGCATTGTAACGCCCGCCGCCCTGGCCGCCGTCGGCGCCTCCAGCGCCGTGGACGCCATGCGCCAAGGCGTCGATGAAGCCGCCGCCGCGGCCGAGCGCGCCCGTGAGCACATTATCTCCCTCCGCGAGGCCCTGGCCGAGGAGACCGCGCGTCTGGCTGAGGCGGCCGCCGAGTCGGCCCGCATGGCCAATCAGCTCGCTCAGGGGCTTGGCCACGAACGCACGGCGATGGAGACCCTGTCGCAGTCGCTGGACGCTCGCTCCACGGCGGTGGTCGACGCCATCGGCAGCCAGGCCCGCATGGTCGCCGAGGCCTCCGATCTGGCGGAGACCCAGTTGCGCGAAGCCGAGGCGGCTCTGGCCGCTCGCGCCGCGGACCTCGCCGCCGCAGCGGCGGAAGCTTCCGACGCGGCGCGTGTCGGGGCCGAGGATCTGTCGCGTCAGGTCGCCCGCCTCGAGAGCGCCGGCCTTGGCGTCAGCGACCAGGTCGCGGCCGTCGAGAAGACCCTGGCCGCCCAGCGCGCCGCCCTGCTCGAGGTCAGCCAGGCCCTGCGCTCCGAGCAGGAGGATTTCGCCGCCGAGGCCGAGACCCGCACCGCGCAGCTCACCGAGTTCGTCGCCTATACCCGCGTGGGCGCCACCGAGCTCTCCGACCAGGCCGCGATGGGCGCCGAGATCCTGCGCGGGCTGATCAGCTCGGCCGCCGACCAGTTCCGCGAAATGGCCGACAGCGCCAAGACGCGTCAGGACGCCCT
>JAYRLX010000276.1:0-3028 GCA_041905125.1 Caulobacter sp.
AGGCCAAGATGAAGGACCTGGTCGGCGCGGACATCGCCGCCGCCTACAAGATCCAGAAGAAGCAAGACCGCTACGAAGCGGTCGGCGCGGCCAAGAAGAAGGCGGTCGAGGCCCTGGGCCTGTCGGAAGCCAACCCGACCGGCTACGACCCGCAGAAGCTGGGCGGCGTCTTCAAGGAACTGGAAGCCGACGTCGTGCGTCGCGGCATCCTGGACACCGGCCTGCGCATCGACGGCCGTGACGTGAAGACCGTCCGTCCGATCCTGGGCGAAGTCGGCATCCTGCCGCGCACCCACGGTTCGGCCCTGTTCACCCGCGGCGAGACCCAGGCGATCGTCGTGGCGACCCTGGGCACCGGCGACGACGAGCAGTTCATCGACGCCCTGGAAGGCACCTACAAGGAATCCTTCCTGCTGCACTACAACTTCCCGCCCTACTCGGTCGGTGAGACGGGCCGCATGGGCTCGCCGGGCCGTCGCGAGATCGGTCACGGCAAGCTGGCTTGGCGCGCCGTGCGTCCGGTGCTGCCGACCAAGGAAGAGTTCCCCTACACGATCCGCCTGGTCTCCGAGATCACTGAGTCGAACGGCTCGTCCTCGATGGCCACGGTCTGCGGTTCGTCGCTGGCCATGATGGACGCCGGCGTTCCGCTGAAGCGTCCGGTCTCGGGCATCGCCATGGGCCTGATCCTGGAAAAGGACGGCTTCGCGGTCCTGTCGGACATCCTGGGCGACGAGGACCACCTCGGCGACATGGACTTCAAGGTGGCCGGCACCAGCGAAGGCATCACCTCGCTGCAGATGGACATCAAGATCGCCGGCATCACGCCGAAGATCATGGAGCAGGCCCTGGCCCAAGCCAAGGAAGGCCGCGTGCACATCCTCGGCGAGATGAACAAGGCCATGGACGCGCCGCGTGACGACGTCGGCGACTTCGCCCCGAAGATCGAGACCATCAACATCCCGACCGACAAGATCCGTGAAGTGATCGGTTCGGGCGGCAAGGTGATCCGCGAGATCGTCGCCACCACCGGCGCCAAGGTCGACATCAACGACGACGGCGTGGTCAAGGTCTCGGCCTCGGACGGCGCCAAGATCAAGGCCGCGATCGACTGGATCAAGTCGATCACGGACGAAGCGGAAGTCGGCAAGATCTACGACGGCAAGGTCGTGAAGGTCGTCGACTTCGGCGCCTTCGTGAACTTCTTCGGCGCCAAGGACGGCCTCGTCCACGTCAGCCAGATCAGCAACGAACGCGTCGCCAAGCCGTCGGACGTGCTGAAGGAAGGCCAGATGGTCAAGGTGAAGCTCCTGGGCTTCGACGACCGCGGCAAGACCAAGCTGTCGATGAAGGTCGTCGACCAGGAAACCGGCGAAGACCTGTCGAAGAAGGAGGCTCCGGCCGCTGAAGAGGCGTAAGCCTCACGAAAGCGATCGGTCTTCCGAAGCGAACATGGCGGGCGGCTCCGAAAGGGGCCGCCCGCTTTGCTTTCCGGATGACACGGGCGGTCTCTTATGCAATTGAAGATTGCATAAGAGGAGTTATGCCCTATGAAATTGTATAACCTGCTTATCGCCACCGTCGCCGCTGTCTCGATCGCCGCGCCCCAAGCCCAGGCTTTCGGAACCGTTCGCGCTATCGGCCAGAACGCTGAACACGAACGCATAACTCGCCAGGGGCTCGCTGGACTGGGATTCGGCGATGATTCCCTGTCCGAGCTGGCGGGAAAGAACGGGACATTCGGCGCCGTCGGCGCGCCCGACCGTCCTAATCGCGGCCTGAGTGACATCATGGTCGCCCATTGCGACGGCGGCGACTATTTCAATGGATCGATCTACCCCCAGGCCAAAGCGGCGGCTGAGGCGCAACTGACCGGCTGCCGTTCTTGGATCATGGAGAATCTTGAGGAGGCCGTGAAGGACGCAGCCGAACTGGTCAGGCCGAACCTCGAGTTAGGCAGCACCAGTATCTTCGGCAGCTGTTTCTATAACGGCTCCAAGGGACGGGCGAAGTGTAACGTGCTGGAGGACCTTGGCTTGGCGTTCCACGCCGCGCAGGACTTCTATTCGCACACCAACTGGGTGGACGCGCCACGGGCGACTCCAACGATCGACAATCCTCAGGGCCTCAACAATGGCGGGCCCGCGCCGTGGCTTGCCCCGGCGGGAGCGGCGTTTCCGGGAGGCCTGATCAGCGGATGCTATGACGGCGTCGTCGAAGAGATACATTGTGACGGGCGTATCAAGCACGCCACCCTGAACAAGGATAAGGCCTCCACCTCGCGCGGCGGCTACGAAAAGGCGATGAACATCGCCGCGCAGGATACGCGCGACAAATGGATCTATTTCGAAAGCCAGCTCGTGGCGCGTTACGGCGCCGCGCGGGGTCAGAAAATGGCCTGCGTGATCAAGTCCGATAGCCCCAGCCGGTGTTGACCGGCCGAAGGTGGAAATTTGGAAACAAAGGCTTTCCATAGTTTCCATATCTTCGCTCAAGTGCGTCCGTCATTCTCTCTTCATCGGAACAGCGGGACGGGCCAGACGGCCTTCCACCAGAGGGAATGACGGACATGAGCAGCGGCTTCTTCACCACCAAGGACGGCGCGCAGATCTTCTTCAAGGACTGGGGTCCCAAGGACGCGCGGCCGGTCGTCTTCCACCACGGCTGGCCCCTGTCGTCGGACGACTGGGACGCCCAGATGATGTTCTTCCTGAACAAGGGCTATCGCGTCATCGCCCATGATCGCCGCGGCCACGGCCGGTCCAGCCAGACCGACACCGGCAACGAGATGGACACCTACGCCACCGACGTGATCGCCCTGGCCAAGCATCTGGACCTTAGGAACGCGGTCCACATCGGCCACTCGACCGGCGGCGGCGAAGTCGCCCGCTACGTGGCCCGCGCCGAGCCCGGCCGGGTCGCCAAGGCGGTGCTGGTCGGGGCCGTGCCGCCGATCATGCTGAAGACCGAGGCCAATCCGGGCGGCCTGCCGATGGAGGTGTTCGACGGCTTCCGCGCGGCGCTGCTG
>JAYRLX010000276.1:3038-5305 GCA_041905125.1 Caulobacter sp.
ACCGCGCCCAATTCTTCCACGACGTCGCGGCCGGTCCGTTCTACGGCTTCAACCGCGAAGGCGCGAAGGTCTCGCCGGCCACGGTCGAGAACTGGTGGCGCCAAGGCATGATGGGCGGGGCCAAGGCCCACTACGACTGCATTACAGCCTTCTCGGAAACGGACTTCACCGAGGACCTGAAGGCGATCGACGTCCCAGTGCTGATCCTGCACGGCGAGGACGACCAGATCGTCCCGATCGCCGACAGTGCCGAGCTGGCCATCAAGCTGGTCAGGAACGGCAAGCTGATCACCTATCCCGGCTTCCCGCACGGCATGGCCACCACCGAGGCCGAGACCATCAACCGCGATTTGCTGGCCTTCATCGAAGGCTAGGGTCCAGAGTAAACGTCATCCCGCGCTTCATGCGCGGGACCCATGGTTCAGCTTTCACGTGAGAGCGAACTTCCGCTCCGCACCTGCGGCGGAGAAATGGGTCCCGCGAACAAGTCGCGGGATGACGGTCCTCCTTGATAGGAGCCCTATCCCCGTTTCGGCGTCACCTTCACGACCGCCATGTCGGGGACCCCATTGCCGCCCCGACACGCGGCCCACTTGAACTTCAGGTCCATGCAGACCCACACCTCGGTCAGCCGACCGTCCTTGACCCGGACGTTGAGGTCCTCCGGCGCGAGCTTGCGGTTGCGGTCGAGGAACGCCTTGCGGATTTCGCCCGCCGTCATCACCCCATCGGCGCCGGGATCGAGATCCGGCACGTTCAGCTTCTCGCGGATCTTGCGGGCTTTCTTGAAATAGGCCTCGGGCGTATCCCAGTCGCAGGTTCCGTGCGCCTGCCATTCGTGCTGCAGCAACCAGGGCGACGGCGTCATGCAGAGGTTGGCCTTCACCGTCGCGGGGCTCATCGGCGGGCTGGGACGGCAATAGCGAGGATGGACCTTGTCCGGTCCGTTCGGCCACAGGCCATGCACCGTGAAGCCGAAGCTGTTGGCCTGGCACTGGATGGCCTTGTCCGATTCCGGGATGTTGGCGCGGCACGACTCCGGCGACCAGAACAGCGCCAGCAGATAGGCGGCGATCGGGACGTCCGTGTGGATCTCGTTCGGCGGCGGAACTTCGGACGGGGCCGGCGTCACCGCCACGGGGACCGCGCAGGACTTCAGGTCCGAGGCCTGGGCCCCGCCCGCCAGGGCCAGCAGGGCGGCGGCGATAAGGGCGGTCTTCATGCGGGCGGCTCCAGGGTCTTCGGCGCGGATAGGGACCCGCGCCGCCCCCGGCGTCAAGCCGCCTTCAACGGCGCGCTTCGGTCGCCATCCGCATGGCCAGTCCGCCCAGCACCGTCGCCATCAGCCAGCGCTGGACCACGGCGAAACCAGGACGACGCGCCAGGAACGCGGCGATGGTTCCGGCGGCCAGGCAGATGGCGCCGTTCACGCTCATGCTGACGCCGATCTGGGTCAGGCCCAGGGCCAGGGACTGGCTGAAGACGCCGCCCTGCTCGGGGTGGATGAACTGGGGCAGCAGCGACAGGTAGAGCATGGCCGCCTTCGGGTTCAGCAGATTGGTCAGGAAGCCCATGCCGATCAGCTTGGCGGGGCTGTCCTTGGGCAGGTCGCGGACCTGGAAGGGCGCGGCGCCGCCGGGCCGGATCGCTTGCCAGGCCAGCCAGGCCAGATACAGCGCGCCGCCGAACCGGAGGGCGTCATAGGCGATCGGCGCGGCCATCAGCAGGGCGGTGATCCCCAGCGACGCGCACAGCAGATAGACGACGAAGCCGGCCGCCGTGCCGGCTAGCGACACGATCCCCGCCCAGCGGCCCTGGCAGATCGATCGGCTGACCAGATAGAGCATGTTCGGCCCTGGGGTCAGGGCCATGCCCAGGCAGATGAGGGTGAAGGCGATCCAGGTCTTGGCGTCGGGCATGGGCGCGGCTCCTCTAGCAAGGTGGAGTGGGCGCCCAGGCGAACGGCTCTGATTATCCGCGCTTCCCGAGGGTCTTTTCCCTCCGAACGCCAGTCGCGCGAACACCGGTATCGGTAGCATCGTTCCTGGCGTCGGGGGTAGGGCCGACCGCCTCAAGGTCACGCTTTTCTCGCAGAAGACCGCAATTGCGAACGATTATCATTGCGACTGCGTCTCAAGGTCGCTAAGAACGCCTCGCAATTTCAGGAAGGGCGAGTCAGCGCCCTCTGGGGAAAGACCAACTATGCGTAACCCGACCTTCGCCGGCAATGTGAGCCGGCCTCGTCGCGCCCTGGGCGCCGCCGCCGT
>JAYRLX010000277.1:0-5293 GCA_041905125.1 Caulobacter sp.
GGATTTCCGCCGCCGCCGCGACGCGGCCGGCCGGGTGCTGAACGCCTATCTCGACGAGGCCGCCCGGTCGTTCGGCGAGGGTCTGTGGACGGGCCTGGCCGCCCTGCCCCTGATGCTGAGCGTCCGCGCCGCCGTCCGCACCCACGTCTGGGCCTATACCGGCGACGACGAGGCGGCCCGCGCCTATCTGCAGACGGCGCTGGAGCATCTGGCGCCGCGCCCGGTCAGCCTGATCGCCGCCGGCGGCCTGTCGGGCTCGGGCAAGTCGACCTTCTCGCGGGTCTGCGCGCCTGGCCTGGGCGCCGCGCCCGGCGCCGTGGTCCTGCGCACCGACGAGATCCGCAAGCGCCTGTGGGGCGTCCCGTCCCTGCAGCGCCTGCCGCGCGAGGCCTATACGCCCGAGATGAGCGCCAAGACCTACGACCAGCTGTTCCACGACGCGGCCCTGTGCCTGAAGGCCGGCCGCTCGGTGGTGCTGGACGCGGTGTTCCTCAAGCCCGAGGAGCGCGCCCGCGCCGAGGCCCTGGCCAAGTCCGCCGACGTCGCCTTCCAGGGTGTCTGGCTGGAAGCTCCGCCCGAGGTCCTGCGCGCCCGCGTCGCCGCCCGCGTCAACGACGCCTCGGACGCCGACGTGGCTGTGCTGGAAAGCCAGCTGGCCCGCGATCCCGGCGACATCGCCTGGCGCAAGGTCGACACCGTCAGCGCCTTCGAGGACGAAGCCCGGGCGCTGGCGGAGGCGATGGGGTAGGCGGCGTTCAAAATCCCTCTCTCATGGAGAGAGGGAGGGGCCCGCGCCGCAGGCGTGGGAGGGTGAGAGGGTCGGCGAAGCCCGTGGACAGTTCGCAGGAGCCAGGGGTGAGGGTGAAACCTCTCACCCTCCCAAGCTTCGCTTGGGCCCCTCCCTCTCTCTGAGAGAGAGGGATTCGTTGTCGCCCCCGCCGCTGACCGCCGAGGCGATGACCATGACCAACTCGGCGGGCCGGATGGGCTTGCCCAGGTGGTCGTCGAAGCCGAGGGCCAGGAAATGCTCGCGATCGCCGGCCATGGCCGAGGCCGTCAGGGCGATGATCGGCGGAGGCTTGGCGCCGACCCGGCCGGCGCGGATCGCCTCCAGCGCCGTGACGCCGTCCATCACCGGCATGTTGATGTCCATCAGCACGCAGTCGTAGCGGGCGTCGCCCATGGCCTCGAGCGCGTCCTGGCCGTTGTCGACCACGGTGAGGACGACGCCGAGCGGCTCCAGCATCGCGCGGACGACCAGCTGGTTGACCGCATTGTCCTCGGCGACCAGCACCCGCACCGCCTCCAGGACCGGCGCGTCCTCGAGGATATTCTGGGGCTCGGCCTCGGACGCAGCCGCCTCGGCCGCCTCGAAGCGGAACACGAACCGCGCGCCGGCCTCGCTGGGCGCCAGCGTCAGGTCGCCGCCCATCCGCCGGGCCAGAGCGCGGGCGATGCTGAGTCCCAGGCCCGCGCCGCCGTAGTCGCGCGAGACCGTCTCGTCGGCCTGGGTGAAGCTGTCGAACACCCGCTCGCGGGCGTGGTCGGGCACGCCGGGACCGCTGTCGGCGACCGCGATCGCGACCATGGGCCGGCCGTCGTGACCGAGAGCCGGCCTCGCGTCGAGCGTCACCCCGCCCACCGCCGTGAACTTGATGGCGTTGGAGACGAGATTGGTCAGCACCTGGCGGATGCGCAGGTCGTCGGCGTGGATCGTCTCGGGCAGGTCCGGCGCGATGGTGACCGCCAGGGTCAGCCCCTTGAACGCGGCGGCGTCGCGCCAGGCGTTGGCGACCTCGTTGAGGACGGTCCGCGGGTTGATGTTCGCCGGCGCCAGCTCGATCCGGCCGGTCTCGATCCGCGACAGGTCCAGCACGTCGTTGAGCAGATGCATCAGGCTGTCGCCCGACCGGATCATCAGCTCGACCTGCTCGCGCTGGGCCGGCGACAGGTCCGAGCGCTCCAGGGCGTGGGCCATGCCCAGCAGGCCGTTCATCGGCGTGCGCAGTTCGTGGCTGGCCACGGCGATGAAGGTCGACTTGGCGCGGTCCGCCTCCAGCGCCTTCTCGCGCTCCTGTCGGAGACCGCGGGTCAGGTCGTCCATCCGCCGCGCCGCCGCGCGGTTCAGCAGCATCACGTTGACCGTGGTCGCCACCAGCAGCAGCAGCCCCCAGCGCGCGGCGATGATCTCCGGGCCCGAGCCGTCGAGGAAGAAGAAGGGAAAGACCACCAGGCAGGCCATCGGCGCCAGGCCGGCCAGCACCACCAGCGGCCCCGACTGATGACGGAAGTTCTGGGTGTAGATCACCTGGCCGCACCAGATCGCCACCGCGCCCAGGCGCGTGTCGCCCGAGCTCTGCCACCACAGCAGCGCGCCCAGCCAGGCCCAGGTGGCGTTGACCGGCAGCGAGGCCCAGGCGAACAGCGCGCGAAGCAGGGTTGTCCCCGGACGGCCGTCCTTGAAACGACGCGTGATCAGCCAGGCCACGGCCTCGCACGCCAGCAGGCTGGACAGCCAGCCGATGGCGAGCGGCGCGCCCAGGCCATAGCCGACGATCGCCGCCGCCAGGGTGGCCGAGACCAGGCGCGGGACCGTCAGCCGATAGGTGTCGGCCGCGACCTCATCGAGCCGCGCATCGGACCATGTCTCGCTAAACCAGCCCAAGCCGGGTCTCCGAACGACGAACCTCGTTCTGTCAGGCTCGACTAAAAACATCAGGAGCCTCTGAAGACGCGATGCGACCGATGATCGCGGCGGCGTCGGCGCGCTCATCAGGGGTGACGCCTCTCGCCCTACAGTGGTGCTGCATTGCACAATGGCCCACGGCCCACTAGCTTCTAGTGAACAACGATAATTAACCGGGAGAGAAACGGCCGATGTATGGGCTGATGCAGCATGGGGCGCTGACCCTCGACAAGATCATGGACCACGCCGCGCGCTGGCACGCCGATCGCGAGGTGGTCAGCCGGTCCGTCGAGGGGCCGATCGTGCGCACCACCTACGGCCAGATGCGCGACCGCGCCAAGCGGGTGTCGAACGCCCTGCTGGCCCTGGGCATGCAGCCCGGCGACCGCATCGGCACCCTGGCCTGGAACACCGGCCGGCACATGGAGGCCTGGTACGGCATCATGGGCCTGGGCATGGTCTGCCATACCCTGAATCCGCGCCTCTTCCCCGAGCAGATCGCCTGGATCGCCGACCACGCCGGCGACCGGATGATCTTCACCGACCTGACCTTCCTGCCGATTCTCAAGCAGATCCTTGGCCACATCCCCAGCGTCGAGCACGTGGTGGTGTTCACCGACCGCGACCACATGCCGGCCGACTTCGCCCCGGCCGGCGATGCGCCCGGCTTCAAGGGCCTTCTCTGCTACGAGGACCTGGTCGAGCAGCACTCGCCCGACGTCGCCTGGGGCGGCTTCCCGGAGGATACGGCCGCCGGCCTCTGCTACACCTCGGGCACGACGGGCGATCCCAAGGGCGTGCTCTATTCGCACCGCTCGAACTTCCTGCACACCTTCATCACCCTGCAGCCGGACGTGATGGGGCTGTCGCAGAAGGACGTGGTGCTGCCGGTGGTGCCGATGTTCCACGCCAACGCCTGGGGCGTGACCTTCTCCGCGCCCGGGACCGGAGCCAAGATGGTCATGCCCGGCGCCAAGATGGACGGCGCCTCGATCCACGAGCTGCTGGAGACCGAGGGCGTCACCTTCTCGGCCGCCGTGCCCACCGTCTGGCAGATGCTGCTGCATCACCTGGAAAGCACCAACGGCAAGATCACCACGCTGAAGAAGGTGGTGATCGGCGGGGCGGCCTGCCCCGAAAGCATCATCCGCGCCTTCCACGACAACTACGGCGTCGAGGTGGTCCACGCCTGGGGCATGACCGAGACCTCGCCGGTCGGCACCCTGTCGGTGATGACCGACGCGCTCAGCAAGCTCCCCTATGATGAGCAGATGCCCTGGCGCCTGAAGCAGGGCCGCCCGCCGCTGGGCGTCGAGATCTGCCTGAAGGACGACGACGACAAGCCCCTGCCCCACGACGGCAAGGCCTTTGGCCACCTGAAGATCCGCGGCCCGATCATCGCGGGCGAGTACTTCAAGGGCGCGGGCGGCAACATCCTCGACGCCGAGGGCTATTTCGACACCGGCGATGTCGCCACGATCGACCCTGAAGGCTTCATGCAGATCACCGACCGCGCCAAGGACGTGGTCAAGTCGGGCGGCGAGTGGATCAGCACGATCGAGATCGAGAACATCGCCGTCGGCCACCCGAAGGCCGCCCTCGCCGCCGTGGTCGGCGTGCCCCATCCCAAGTGGGACGAGCGCCCCGTGCTGCTGATCAAGCTGAAGCCCGGCGAAACCGCCACGCGGCTCGAGTTCCTCGACTTCCTGCAAGGCAAGATCGCCAAGTGGTGGACCCCCGACGACGTCCTGTTCGTCGACGACATCCCGCTGGGGGCGACGGGGAAGATCGACAAGAAGGTCATCCGCAAGCGGTTGACGGACGAGGGGTACGCGCTGCCGGGGTAGGGTGGGCTATGGGTGGGTAGCGTAAGCGCCCGCGGAGCGGCGTCGACCTAGCGCAGACTGCGCGCCGGACGTTCGCGTCGGAACACGACGATGCCATCGAGGGCCTTGCTCCAGTCGATCTCCTGATACTCATGGCGGAAGGCCGCTCCACTGACGCGGCCTAACTTCGCCAGCCGGCTCGGCCCAAGATAGACGGCGTCCTGGTCGGCGTCGGCGCCCGCGATCGCCTGGGCCTCGAGAGACCCGGCGGGCGCGACGGGCAACGGCCTCTGGTCGCGCCCGCCGACTCGATAGGCGCCTTCAAGCGCCGAAAAACCCAGGGCGTTGGCCGCCTCCCCATAGACGGCGCGGACTCGCGAACCGAGATTGTCGGACACTGGAAAATCGCGCGTGGCGCTGGCGTCCTTGGCTAGGTGAACGGTCGCTCCCCAGACAATGATCTTCGCCGATCGCGGCAGACGCGCGCTCAGCCAGCGGAAATTCTCGAACATCGAGCGGTCGCGCTCACGGACCATCTCGGCGCCGTCCTTGTGATCTCGTCCGATCCATCGGCCGAGGCTGCGCAGCATCTGCCTTTGCGTGCTGTCACTCGTCACCTGCCCGGCTTGCGTCAGGCAGAGCAGCAAGGCGTCCTTGTCGCGCGTCGAATAGGGCTTTTCCGGTGAATAGTCCTCGTTGATCCGATGATAGATTGCTTCCCGGCAGGCGCGACGTCGGCCTGGCGCCAGGCTCTGGGTCAGGATCTCGCCAAGCTGATCAT
>JAYRLX010000278.1:0-5282 GCA_041905125.1 Caulobacter sp.
CGGTCATCACGTAGATCATCACGTTGGTCAGCAGCTGGGCGCGGCTGTACACCTGCTCGAACGGCTTGGTCGACAGGTCCGCCCAGTCGTGGAAGCGCTCGAGGATCCAGGCGGCCTGGCCGACCGGGTTGCTGGCCCCCAGCCAGGCGACGGACTGCGGCTTGCTGGCCTGCAGGCGGAAATAGGCGCCCCAGAGGTCCATCTGGGCGCCGAAGCCGGTGATCCAGGCGATCTCTTCCGGGCTCGTGGGCGGGCCGGCGGGGCGCAGGCCGATCATGTTCAGGTGGATGGCCTTGGCGTGGGCGCCGTGGTCGAGGCCCAGCCACGAGGTGACCAGCCCGCCCCAGTCGCCGCCCTGGGCCAGATAGGTCTCATAGCCCAGCTCGCGGGTCATCAGGGTGTTGAACAGCCGCGCCGTGGCTCGTTGGCCCAGCGGCCGCCTGGGCTTGCCCGAAAAGCCGAAGCCCGGCAGCGACGGGATCACCAGGTCGAAGGCGTCGGCCGGATCGCCGCCGTGGCGCGAGGGGAAGGCCAGGGGCTCGATGGCGTCCCAGAACTCGAAATGGCTGCCCGGCCAGCCGTGGGTGATCAGCAGCGGCCGCTTGCCGCCCGCCTCGCCGACCACGTGGACGAAGTGGATGTCGAGATCCTCGATCGTCGCGGTGAACTGCGGGAAGCGGTTCAGGTTGGCCTGGGCCGCGCCGACGTCGAAGCCGTCGGTCCAGTAGGCGCAGAGGTCCTTCAGGAAGTCCGCATCGCAACCATAGCCCCAGCCGCCGCCTTCGGGCGCGGGCGGAAACTCGTAGGCGCGGACCTGACTCAGGACCTTGTCGATCTGGTCGCGGGACCAGTTGACCTCGAACGACGTCGCCATGGCGGCCTCCCTGTTTTGCGGGAGGGTCGGGCGGTTTACGCGGCGGAGGTCAAGCCGGCGCGGCGAACCGCATGCGCACCTTCGGCCACAGCATGTTGACCGCCAGGCCCGTCAGCACCAGGGCCGCGGCGATCAGCTTCCAGGCGGGCAGGGCCTCGTGCAGCAGCAGGGCCGAGGCGCCCATGCCGAAGACGGGGACCAGCAGGGCCATCGGGGTGACGGTGGCGGCCGGGTGCCTCGCCAGCAGCCAGCCCCAGGCGGCGTAGCCGAACATGGTGTTGCCCACCGCCTGCCAGGCGACGGCGGCCCAGGTCAGGGCGTCGGCGTGGGTCACGCCCTTGACGATGGCCGGCCAGCCCTCCAGCCACAGCGACATGGCGAACAGCGGCGGGATCGAGAACAGGCTCGCCCAGACGACATAGGCCAGCATGTTCACCGTCCCGGCCTGGCGCGCGACCATGTTGCCGCCCGACCAGCTGGCGGCGGCGAGCAGGACCAGCAGCACGCCCAGCGGCGTCGCCGAGCCGCCGCCGTGGGCGGCGATCAGCACGATGCCGGACGCCGCCAGCAGCAGGGCGGCGATCTGGAAGGCCTTGATCGGCTCGCGGTTGATCCGCATGGCCATGCCGATCGTGAAGAACACCTGGGTCTGCACGACCAGCGAGGCCAGGCCCGGCGAGATGTGGCCCTTCATCGCCACGAACAGCAGGCCGAACTGTCCCGCCCCGATCAGCACGCCATAGGCGGCGAGGTTTTTCCAGGAGACCGGCGGCCGCTTGACGATGAAGGCCATCGGCAGCAGCACCAGGGTGAAGCGCAGGGTGGCGAACAGCAGAGGCGGCAGGTGGTCCAGACCCACGCGGATGACCACGAAGTTCGTGCCCCACACCGCCACCACGGCCAGGGCCAGCAGGAAGTGGCGCAAGGGCAGGGACGCGTGGGACATGGGCGCTCCGTGGGCTGGGGTGTGGCTTGGATTGCGCCGTCGGTCGCCTCGGAGCAATGGAAACATTGTCCCGATGACAATGCGGGTGCGCTTGAAGCTTTGACCCACCGCGTGGCTAAAACGCGCGTTTGACGGCTCTCCCCCCTCCGCCTAGCTTTCCCTCAAACAGAGGGAGAGACCGCCATGGGCTGGGACCTGCTGGTCGCCAAGGACGACCTGCGCCGCGCCGAAATCCGCGAGACCGCGCCCGCGCCGCTGGCCGACGGCGAGGTGCGGCTGGCCATCGAGAGCTTCGCCCTGACCGCCAACAACATCACCTACGCCGTGTTCGGCGAGATGATGCAGTACTGGAACTTCTTCCCCGCGCCCGAGGGTTTTGGCCGGGTGCCGGTCTGGGGCCACGCGCGGGTCGAGGAAAGCCGCCATCCCGAGATCGCCGTGGGCCAGCGGTTCTACGGCTACTGGCCGATGTCGACCCACCTGACCGTGCAGGCCAGGGCCGGCAAGAGCGGCTTCCTCGACGCCGCGCCGCATCGCCAGCCGATGGCCGTGATCTACAACCAGTACGCCGCGGTCGGGGACGAGGAGCCGCTGGAGGCCTATCGCGCCCTGCTGCAGCCGCTGTTCATGACCTCGTTCCTGATCGAGGACCAGCTGGAGGAGGCGGGCTTCCACGGCGCCCAGAGCGTGGTGCTGTCCAGCGCCTCGTCCAAGACCGCGATCGCCCTGGCGGCCCTCTTGAAACGGCGCGGCGCGGTCAAGGTTGTCGGCCTGACCTCGCCGCGCAACAAGGCCTTCGTCGAAGGGCTGGGCTTCTATGACCAGGTCGTCCTCTACGACGACATCGCCAGCGCGCCGATCGCGACGCCGGCCGTGTTCGTCGACTTCGCCGGCGACAGCCAGGTGCTGGGCGCGGTCCACCGCCGGTTCGGCGACGATCTGGCGGCCTCGATCCTGGTCGGCGGCACCCACTGGGAGGTCCCGCGCGTCCAGGCCGAGTTGCCGGGCCCGACGCCGGCCTTCTTCTTCGCCCCCGACCGCATCGCCAAGCGCCGCCAGGACTGGGCGGGCGGCGAGTTCGAGCAACGCTACGGCGCGGCCTGGACGCCGTTCGTGGCCGACGCGGCGCGGTGGTTGACGGTGAAGGAAGGGCAGGGGCCGGAGGCGATCCGCGCGGCGTACCTGGAACAGGTCGACGGCGGGACGGCGGCGGATGTGGGCGTGGTGCTGAGGCCTTAGCGGGCTAAGCCGCGATCCGTCCCGCATCCTCCAGGCTGACCCCCAGCAGGTCCCGCAGCGCGCGAGCGCCGTCTGGCGTCAGGCGCACCGCGCGGCCGCGCGCCTCCAGGGCCAACCAGCCGCGCGCGGTCATCGCCTCCAGCAACCGGACGCCTAGGGGGCCGGCCAGGTGATGGCGGCGCTCGGTCCAGTCCAGGCATTGGCGGGCGACGCCGCGCGATGAGCGCAGGCTGCTGACCGATACGCCCAGGTCTTCAAACCAGACACGGCCCTCCGGCGTGACGTCATAGAGCTTGTCGTCGGCGGGGCGGAGCAGGTCGTGGGCGACCAAGGCCTCGCAGACGCGGACGCCCAGGCGGCCGGCCAGGTGGCCATAGCAGCAGCGGGCGTCGCGCAGCGCGCGCGCCTTGGGCGAGCGGGGCGTCTCCAATGACCGAACCGGCGCGGCGACGACCGACAGGGCTTCCAGGACGTGGGCGACCTCGGCCGAAGCCAGGCGGTAATAGCGATGGCGGCCCTCGCGCTCGACCGTCAGCAGGCCGCCCTCGACCAGCTTGGCCAGGTGGTTGCTGGCGGACTGGGCGGTGACGCCCGCGGCCCAGGCCAGGGCGCTGGCGGGCTGAGCGCGACCGTCCTGCAGCGCCTGCAGCATGGCCGCGCGGGTCGGGTCCCCGATCAGGGCGGCGGGCGTGGCGATATTGGCGTCCATGTCGCCATCCTAGACCCAAATCCGTCGGAATGGTTCATCGGCGCGTGTAGCATCGGCGTGGTCCGACGGGGCAGAGACGGGGCATGAGCATCCCATCTTCCCGCCTTCCCTGGATCACCGCCGCCGCCAGCTTCGGCTTCTTCGTCACCCAGCTGGACGTGACGATCGTCAATGTCGTGCTGGACGCCGTGGGGCGCGACTTCCAAGCGTCCACCGCCCAGCTGCAGTGGTTGGTGGACGCCTATGTGCTCGCCCTGGCGGCGATGCTGCTGTCGGCCGGCGCGATCGGCGACAGGGCCGGACCGCGTCGCGCCTTCGTCGCGGGCCTCCTGCTGTTCGGCCTGACCTCCGCCGCCTGCGGCTTCGCGCCTGATCCCCTGGCCTTGATCGCGGCGCGAGCGGCCCAAGGCGCTGCGGGAGCCCTGCTGATTCCGCCGTCCCTGGCTCTGATCGCCCATGCGGCGGACGGCGACCCCCGTCGACGCGCCTCGGCGGTGGGCTGGTGGACCGCCGCTGGGGGGGTGTCGATCGCGGCCGGACCGGTTCTGGGCGGGCTGGTGGTCGAGACCGTCGGCTGGCGCTGGGTGTTCTTCGTCAATCTGCCGGTCTGCCTGCTCGGCGCGGTCCTGACCTTGGCGGTCGCGCCGGCCACGCCGGCCAAGCCGAGGGTTACGCTGGACCTTCCAGGCCAGGCGCTGGCGGTCGCCGCCGTGTCCCTGCTGGTCGGCGGACTGATCGAGGGCGGCCATCGCGGCTGGAGCGGCGCGCCCCTGGCGGCCCTGGCCGCCGGCCTCGGCCTGGCCCTGGGCTTCGTGCTGTTCGAGCGCCGCGCGCCGCACCCGGCCATGCCGCTGAATGTCTTTCGCCAGCGTCCGGCCTGGACCGCGCTGGTGGTCGGCTCGTCGCTGAACTTCACCTATTACGGCCTGATCTTCGTGCTGGGCCTCTACATGCTGCGCGCGTTGCATTGGCCGCCGAGCAAGACGGGTCTGGCGTTCCTCCCTCTGACCGCGACCTTCATCGTCTCAAACCTGCTGAGCGGGGGCCTCGTCGCGCGGTTGGGAGCGAGGATGGTGACGGCCGGCGGCGTGCTGATCGCGGCGTGCGGTTATGCGCTGACGGCGCGGCTGGACGCGGGGAGCGGCCTTCTCGAGATGCTGCCCGGTTTCGCCCTGATACCTGGCGGCATGGGCCTGGCGATCCCCGCCCTGACCAGCGGCCTGCTGGCCAGCGTCGACCGCCACGACGCCGGAGCGGCTTCTGGCGCGCTAAACGCCTGCCGCCAGGTGGGCGGCGCGGCGGGCGTGGCGATTTTCGGCGCGCTGGCCGGCGCGGACGTGGCGGCCGGGCTGAGGGTGTCAGCCGTCAGCGCGGCGGCGCTGCTGATCGGAGCGGCGATCGTTGTCCTTCTCCCCTTGCGGGAGAAGTTGGCGCGAAGCGCCGGATGAGGGGTTTTTCGGACTGCGCGACCCCTCACCCGACCGCCGCCGGCGGCCACCCTCTCCCACAAGGGG
>JAYRLX010000279.1:0-5271 GCA_041905125.1 Caulobacter sp.
CTGACCAGCAGGCCGTAGTAGCGCTGGACGTCCCGGACCATCAGCAGCCGGCCGGCCAGGTGCAGGACGAGGGCGGCGGTCGTCGCCAGCAGCAGCAGGCCGACCGCGCCGCGGGCGATCTCCCAGCCGCTGGCCGCGCCGAGGCTCAGGGTCCGCCAGCCGGCGAACACCAGCAAAGCGCCGGCAAGGCCCAGCAGCGCCCAGCCGACGACCGGCGGATAGCTGACCAGGAACTGGCCCAGCACGTCGGAATAGATCGCGTCCGGCGCGGGCGGCGGCAGCTCGCTCGCGTCGGCCAGGGCCCGGATCGTTGGCAAGGTCTGGTCGCCCACGTGCTGCAGGCTGCCCTTTTCCAGGTGGTCAGGCCTGGCCAGCGGCGTGTGATAGGCCAGCTGGTCGTCGATGAAGGCCAGGTTCAGGCCGGGAAAGCCCTTGCGCACCGCGTGGGTGAAGTCGGTGTCGTTGGGCATCTTGGCGTAGACGGCCGAGGCCAGAGAGTTTGGGGCGGGGCCCTGGGCGGCGCGGGCGAAGATGGTCATCAGCGCGCCGTTGCCCGGGCCGGTCTGGAACATGGAGGCCCGGCCGGCGTCCCCGCGCGCCTCGAGGTTCACGACCAGGCCGACCCGCCTCGCCAGCGGATCGCGGGCGAAGAAGGCCTCGGCTCCCAGCAGGCCCGCCTCCTCGGCGTCGGTGAACAGGAAGATGACGTCGCGCTTGACGGGGCCGCCGGCCTTCAGGGCGCGGGCGATCTCGAGCGCGGCGGCGACGCCGGCCGCGTCGTCTGCCGCGCCGGGCGAGTTGTGGACCGAGTCATAGTGGCTCATGACCAGCACGGCGGGCAGGTCGCGCTGGCTTCCCGGCAGCACGCCCGCCAGGTTCTGGACCGAAGCGACCGTCAGGAATCGGGGATCCCGGGCGCTGGCGTAGAACCCTTGGTCGGGGCGGACCGAGACCTCCAGGCCCAGCTCGCCCATCCGCATCAGCAGATGATCTCGCACCTTGGTGATCTGGGCCGAACCCGTGGGGTGCGGCGCCTGAGCGATGGCGGCGACGTCAGCCATGGCGCGCTGGGCCGAGAAGGCCGTCGGCGACGCGTCGGCGGGCAGGGGCGCGGGCGTCCGCAGGCTCCAGACGCCCAGCGCCAGGCCGATCACGAGGCAGATCCAGACTCCGAGGAAGCGGATCGTCTTCATGCTGGCGGTCTCCCGGCGTCCATCGATACCCCCGCGCCATGCTGAGGTGATGCGCCGTCGTCCGGAAGACCCGAAATCGGAAAAGTTGAGCCCCCGGAACGGAAAAGGGCGACCCGGTCGCCCGGATCGCCCTTCCCTCTTCCGAAAGCCCTCTGGGCCCTTGGCGGCCCGAGGGTTCCCCCTCCCGGTTAGAACCTTGAGCGCAGGGTCACGCCGTAGGTGCGCGGCGCGCCCAGGAACGCGTCGTAGGTGACGGTGTCCAGCGCCGGATTGTAGGTGTTCTGGGTGGCGCTGAGGCCCGAGGAGCCTTGCAGCGGACCGTTGAAGGCCACCTGCATGTACTTCTCGTTCAGCAGGTTTTGGGCCCAGAGCTCCATGGTCCAGCGCTCGTCGGCCGAGCCCAGGCCCACGCGGCCGTTCACGACGGTGTAGGACTTCTGAACCTTGGGCGGGAACAGGTCCGAGCCGGTGTTGTACGACGACGAGTACTTCGCGCCGATGTTGAAGCGGGCCTTCATGTTGTCGCCGACCGGGGTCTCATAGGTCAGCGAGCCCGAGGCCGAGTACTTCGGCGCCAGCGACAGGCGGTTGCCCGGCAGCAGGGCCAGGGCGTTGCCCGGATCGTTCGGGATCGGCTGGTTGCCGTACTTGGTGTCGGCGTAGGTGAAGCCGCTCTGCACCGTCAGGCCATGGACCGGGGTGAACCACAGGAAGTCGGCGTCGACGCCCTTGGACTTCACCTCGGGAATCGAGCGCACCACGAACGAGGTGCCCAGGAAGGTGTTCAGCTGGAAGTCGGTGAACTTCTGCTGGAAGACGCTGACGTTGAACAGGACGGTGCGGTTGAAGAGGGTGTTCTTCAGGCCGATTTCATAGCTGTCGACGAACTCGGCCGGGAACGAGGTGTCATAGATCGGCGTCACGCCCGAGCCGCCCGAGGGCAGGCCGTTGGAGGACTGGGTGCGGTCCAGGTTGAAGCCGCCGCCCTTGTAGCCACGCGCGAAGGACGCGTAGCTGAACACTTCCGGCGAGAAGCGGTACGAGGCTTTGACCGTGCCGCTCCACTCCTTGTCCGTGCGCTCCTGCTTGGTGCCGCGGCCGTTGAACAGCGCGTTAGCCCAGGGCAGGCACAGGTTGCCGATGATGACGGGAGTGCTCGCCGCGCCGACGATGCTGGCGATCCGGGCCTGGCCGGCGGCCGACAGGGCCGTGCCGCAGCCGACGCCGCCGTCGGTGTTGGTCTGGTAGGTGTCGAGCGTCTTCTTCTCGGAGGTGTAGCGCAGGCCGGCGGTGATCTCGAACGCGTCGGTCACGTGCCAGGTGTCGTTGGTGAACAGTGCGATCGTGGTGGCGCGCTGGTCGTAGCGGTCCTTCAGGCCCTGGCCGCCCGCGAAGGAGGTGTTGGGCGCGCGGTTCAGCAGCAGCGCGATGAAGTTGGGAATGCCCGCCGGGTTGGCCGCCGAGCGCGACAGCAGGCGGCCCAGATACTGCTCGTAGTCGTTGCCGTAGTAGAAGTTGGCCCGGTTCTCGAGGCGTTCATCGGCCAGGAAGGCGCCGACCAGCCAGTCGAACTTATCGCTGCGGCCCGCCAGGCGCAGTTCCTGGCTGTAGGTGGTGAACTCCGAATAGTTCGTGCCGTCCTTGTTGCGATAGGTGATGTCGGCCGTGCTGAAGTCGGAGTCCTGACCGTTGTCGGTGCGCCAGTTGCGGATGGCCGAGATGCTGGTCAGAGAGCCGATCGGCAGGTCGATGTCGCCTTGCAGCGAAACGCCCTTGTCTTCGATCTTGGCCGGCGCGCCGCGGTTCGAATAGGCCACGCGCTTGAACGGATCGGCCGTGGTGGCCACCGGAGCGGCCTGACCGGAAACCGCCGTCAGGAGCGCCGCCGTCGGGCCGGTGCGGATCTGCACCGCGCCGCAGCAGTTCTCGTCGCGACGGCTGTAGTCGGCGATCATGCGGAAGGTGGCGCGATCGTCCGGCACGAACAGCAGCTGTCCGCGGACGGTGTAGAAGTTCTGGTCGGCGTCCTGGTCGCGCTTGGACGGGCCATTGCCGGTGATCACGTCGTTGTAGCCGTCGCGCTTGCGGGCGGCGACATAGAGGCGGCCGGCTAGCTTGTCTTCGTAAAGCGGGCCCGTGACTGAGGCCGCCGCGCCCTTGGCGCCGTGGTTGCCGAAGGTCAGCTCGCCGTTGGCGCCGAAGCCGAACTCCGGCTCCTTGGTCATCACGTTGATGACGCCGGCCGAGGTGTTCTTGCCGAACAGGGTGCCCTGCGGGCCCTTCAGCACTTCGATCCGTTCCATCTCGCCCAGGTCGCCGAAGCCGACGCCGTTACGCGGACGATAGACGCCGTCGATGACGACGCCGACCGAGCTTTCGAGGCCCGGGTTGTCGCCGACCGTGCCGACGCCGCGGACGCGGGCGGTGGTCGAGGCTTCTGACGAGGTCGAGGTCACCGTCAGGCCGGGAGTCAGGATCGTCAGATCCTTGATGTCCTTGACGCCGGTGTCCTGCAGAAGCTTGGCGCCGACGGCGGTGACCACCACCGGAACGTCCTGCAGGTTCTGTTCCCGCTTCTGAGCGGTGACGATAATGCTATCGACGGTTTGGGCGTCGCTCGTTTGAGCCTGCGCGGCGCTCGAAGCGCCAAGACCAACGAGGACGACAGCGGACGCAGTGCCGCAGAGCACCTGGGTGAAGCGCATTTCCTACCTCGGTTCGTTGGCCCGGAGACGCTTGCCCGTCCCCAGGCTTGTTTTTCGTTGCTCCGCTCGAACGATCGTTCGAATGGATGACCAAGGGTTAGGCGCCGTAAGGGTGTTCGGCAAGCAAAATCCCTTGTGACAAAACGGCCTAGCGCCTTCTGTTGCCGGGATGTGACAACGTTCGTTGAGCATCGTGTGATTTCGAAGAAGGGTTGCGTGGGCGGCGCGGCGGCCTCATCTGGCTGCCATGCCGCTGTCCTCCGCTTACCGCCCCGCCCCGCGCTTCCAGCTCTTGGGCCCCGATTTCGCCGATCCGGTCGAGGCGGCGGACTTCCCGCAGACGATCCTCCGTCATCGGAATGATCGCGCGGCGGCTAGCGTCGGACTGGAAGGGCTGACCGACGCGGAGTGGATCGCGCACTTTGGCCGCTTCGCGCCCTTGCCGGACAACCAGTCGGTTCCGCTGGCCATGCGCTATCACGGCCATCAGTTCCGCGTGTACAACCCTGACCTCGGCGACGGCCGCGGCTTCCTGTTCGCCCAGCTGCGCGAGGCGGGAAGCGGCCGCCTGCTGGACCTGGCCACCAAGGGCTCGGGCCAGACGCCGTGGTCGCGTTCGGGCGATGGCCGACTCACCCTGAAGGGCGGGGTGCGCGAGGTCCTGGCCGCCAGCCTCCTGGAGGCCCTTGGCGTCCCGACGTCCAGGGCGTTGTCGCTGGTCGAAACCGGCGAGGCCCTGACCCGGGGCGACGAGCCCAGCCCGACCCGCTCGGCGGTGCTAACGCGGCTGTCGCACAGCCATATCCGCTTCGGCACGTTCCAGCGCTTGGCCTATTTCGATCGCCGCGACCTGATCACCGTCCTGATCGACCATGTCGTCGAGAGCTACTATCCGCACCTGGCCGATGCGCCGGATCGCCCGGCGGCGTTGCTGGAGGCGGTGGTCGCCGCGAGCGCCCGCCTGCTGGCCCGCTGGATGGCGGCCGGCTTCGTCCACGGCGTGCTCAACACCGACAACATGGTCGTCACGGGCGAGAGCTTCGACTACGGCCCGTGGCGCTTCCTGCCGCGCAACGACCCGAACTTCGTCGCCGCCTATTTCGACCAGTCGGGCCTCTACAGCTTTGGCCGCCAGCCCGAGGCGGTGTTCTGGAACCTGCAGCAGTTGGCCGCCTGCTTCACCCTGGTCGGCGAGCAGGCCGGGTTGCTGGCGGCGCTGAACGGGTTCTCGGACGCCTATCGTACGGCCCTGCGCGAGGCGATCCTGGATCGGCTGGGGTTGCGGAGCCTGGGCGCGGACACCGATGTCGAGCTGGTCAACGCCGCCTTCCGGGCCCTGGCCGACGGGGGCGAGACGTTGCGTTGGGAGCCGT
>JAYRLX010000280.1:0-5261 GCA_041905125.1 Caulobacter sp.
CCTGGTCGGCACGGTGGGCCGGATCAGCGCCCTGCCCGGCGCCTTCAACGTCATTCCGGGCGCGGTCGAGTTCTCGATGGACATCCGCGCCGAGACCTCGGCGACCCGCGACGCCGCCGTCGACGCCATCTGCGCAGAGATCCACGCGATCAGCGCCTCGCGCGGCGTGACGGCGGAGATCCACATGATGCAGGCCCTGGCCGAGAGTCCCTGCGATCCGTCGCTGATAGGCCTACTGGAAGGGGCCCTGGCGGAGCTTTCGCTGCCCGCCCGCCGCCTGCCCAGCGGCGCGGGCCACGACGCCATGGTGATGGCCGACCTCTGCCCCACCGCCATGCTGTTCATCCGCTGCGAGGGCGGGATCAGTCACAACCCGGCCGAGGCCGTGACCGAGGCCGACTGCGCCTTGGCGGCCCAGGCCATGCTCACCTTCATCGACAAGCTAGAACGACGCGAACGCGCATGACCGAGACTTTTCACGAGCTAGACCACCCCGCCCGCCTGCTGATGGGTCCCGGCCCGATCAACGTGCACCCGCGCGTTCTGCGGGCCATGTCGGTGCAGCTCTTGGGGCAGTTCGATCCCGAGTTCACCGGCTACATGAACGAGGTCATGAGCCTCTATCGCGGCGTCTTCCAGACGAAGAACCGCTGGACCTTCACGATCGACGGCACCTCGCGCGCCGGCATCGAGGCGGCGCTGGTCTCGACGCTCTGCCCCGGCGACGACGTGGTGGTGGTCAACGCCGGCCGCTTTGGCCTGCTGCTGGCCGAGATCGCCGAGCGCTGCGACGCCAAGGTCACCTTCGTCGAGGCGCCGTGGGGAACGGTCGTTGATCCGCAGGCCGTCGAGGACGCCGTCAAGCGCGTGAAGCCGCGGCTGGTGGCCTGCGTGCACGGCGACACCTCGACCACCATGGCCCAGCCGCTCAGCGAGATCGGCGCGATCTGCCGCGCGCACGGGGCGCTGATGTATGTCGACGCCACCGCCACCCTGTCGGGCATGGACGTCCCGGTCGACGCCTGGGGGGCGGACATCGTCACCGCCGGCCTGCAGAAGTGCCTGGGCGGGCCCTCGGGCTCGGCCCCGATCACGATCAGCGACCAGGCCGCCGAGCACATCGTCTCGCGCCGCCACGTCGAGAAGGGCCTCCTCGGAACCGGCGGCGCGGCGGGGAACGGCCGCCGCATCGCCTCGAACTACTTCGATCTGGCGATGATCATGGACTACTGGTCCGAGAAGCGCCTGAACCACCACACCGAATGCGCCCCGATGCTGTTCGCCGCCCGCGAATGCGCGCGGCTGGTGCTGGAGGAAGGGCTCCCCGCCCGCTTCGCGCGCCACGCCAAGGCCGGCGCGGCCATGGCCGCGGGCCTCGAAGCCATGGGGCTCTCCATCTATGGCGACCGGGCCCACAAGATGACCAACGTCACCGGGATCTGGGTTCCGAACGGCGTCGACTATGACCGGGTGAAGGCCCGGATGCGCACCGACTTCGAGATCGAGATCGGCTCGGCCTTCGGTCCTTTGACCGGCAAGATCTGGCGGATCGGGACCATGGGCGTGAACGCCCGCAAGCACGCCGTACTGCAGACCCTGGCCGCGCTGGAGGCGGTGTTGCGTTGGGAGGGCTTCAGCGCCCCGGCCGGCGCGGGCGTCGATGCGGCGGCGAAGGTGTACGGATGAGAGGGCCGGCCAACACCTTCTTCCCCCTCCGGGGGAGGAGCGCGAAGCGCGGAGGGGGCAAGTCAGTGCGTAATCACCCTACTGGCCCCCACCTGACCGCGCTGCGCGCGGTCGTCCGCCCCCAAAGGGGGCAGACGGCATGACTGCGTCCTACCCCCGCGACCTCATCGGCTATGGCGAGCACCCGCCGCACGCCCGCTGGCCGAACCACGCCCGCGTCGCCGTCCAGTTCGTCCTGAACTACGAGGAGGGCGCCGAGCGGTCGGTCCTGCACGGCGATCCCGTCTCGGAGTTCTTCCTGTCGGAGATGGTCGGCGCCCAGCCCATCCCGGACATGCGCCACATGTCGATGGAGAGCCTGTACGAGTACGGCTCCCGCGCGGGCTTCTGGCGCATCCGGCGGCTGTTCGATGAATTCCGCCTGCCGCTCACCGTCTTCGGCGTCGCCCAGGCGATGGAGCGCAACCCGGACGCCGTCGAGGCGATGATGAAGTCCGGCTGGGAGATCGCCAGCCACGGCTATCGCTGGATCGATTACCAGCACTTCACGCCCGACCAGGAGATGGAGCACATCCAGCGCGCCATCGAGATCCAGAAGCGCCTGACCGGCGAGCGCCCGCTGGGCTGGTACCAGGGCCGCACCAGCCCCAACACCGCGGGCCTCGTCGCCCAGGAAGGCGGCTTCGTCTACGACGCCGACAGCTACGCCGACGACCTGCCCTACTGGGACGACCAGCACGGGCGGCCGCAGCTGATCACGCCCTACACCCTGGAAGCCAACGACATGCGCTTCACGGCCGCCCAGGGCTTCAACACCGGCGAGCAGTTCTTCACCTATCTGCGCGACGCCTTCGACGCTCTCTATCTGGAAGGCGAGACCTCGCCGAAGATGATGAGCGTGGGCCTGCACTGCCGCGTGGTCGGCAAGCCCGGCCGCATCGGCGCGCTTCGGCGTTTCCTCGAGCACATCACGAACCACAACCATGTCTGGGTCGCGCGGCGCATCGACATCGCGCGACACTGGATCACCGAGCATCCCTACGAAGGGAGCAAGGCATGAGCGGCGCCCCGCCCCTGACCCTGGCTCGGCTGAACAGCATGAACCAGACGGGCTTCACCACCGCGCTCGGGTTCGCCTTCGAGCTCTCCCCCTGGGTTGTCGAACGCGCCTGGAGCGAGCGTCCATTCGCCAGCGTCGAGGCCATGCACGGCGCGATGATGGCGGTCCTCGAAGGCGCGACCACCGCCGACAAGCTGGCCTTGATCCGGGCGCACCCGGAACTGGCCAGCAAGGCCGCGATCGCCAAGACGCTGACGGCCGAGAGCAACGCCGAGCAGGCCAGCGCCGGGCTCGACAAGCTGACGCCCGAGGAGTTCGCCCGCTTCCACGACCTGAACGCCGCCTATCGCGACCGCTTCGGCTTCCCGTTCATCATCTGCGTGCGGCTGAACGACAAGGCCTCGATCCTGGCGGCGATGCAGGCGCGCCTTTCCAATGACGAGGCGAGCGAGATCGCCGAGGCCATCGCGCAGATCGGCCTGATCTCCAAGCTACGCCTGCTCGATGCGGTGACCGAGTGATGGACTACGATTTCGCCGGTTGGGCCAGCATGGCCCTGCGCTGGCTGCACGTGGTGGCTGGCGTGGCCTGGATCGGCGCGTCCTTCTACTTCGTCTGGCTGGACAACAATCTGCGGGATCCGAACCCGCCCAAGGACGGGGTGAAGGGCGAGCTGTGGGCCGTGCACGGCGGCGGATTCTATCACTCGCAGAAATACATGGTCGCTCCGGCCCACATACCCGAGCACCTGCACTGGTTCAAATGGGAAGCCTACACCACCTGGCTGTCGGGCTTTGCCTTGCTGACGGTGCTCTACTATGTCGGCGCGCCGGTCTATCTGATCGATCCGGCCAAGCACGCCTTCAGCCAGGCCCAGGCGATCGGCGTGGGCCTCGCCTTCATCTTCGGCGGCCTTCTGACCTATGAGGCCCTGTGCCGCTCGCCCCTGGGCAAGAGCGGCAAGCTGTTCGGCGTGGTCTGGTTTTCGATCCTGACCGCCGCGACCTGGGCGCTGACCCAGCTGTTCTCGGACCGCGGCGCCTTCATCCACGTCGGCGCCATCATCGGGACCTGCATGGTCGGGAACGTGTTCCTGGTCATCATCCCTAACCAGCGCAAGATCGTCGCCGACATGCTGGCCGGCCGCCCCGTCGATCCGCGCCTGGGCGCGATGGGCAAGCAGCGCTCGGTGCACAACACCCACATGACCCTGCCGGTCATCTTCATCATGATCAGCAACCACTATCCGGCGATCTCGGGCCATCCGAAGGCCTGGCTTCTGCTGGCCATGATCAGCGCCGGCGCGATCGCCATCCGCTACTTCTTCATCCAGCGCCACTTCGGGAAGGTTCGCCACGAGCTGCTGTTCACCGGCGCGCTGCTGATCTTCGGCGCCACGGCGATCGCCTCGATGAAGCCCAAGGACAGGGTCGAGGTTTCGGGCGAGGTCCCGTTCTCGGTAGCTCAGGGAATCATCCAGAAGCACTGCGTCATGTGCCACGCCGCCACGCCCACCCACGCCGGCTTTTCCGCCCCGCCTTTGGGCGCGACCTTCGACAACCCTGCGCATATCCGGACCTACGCACCAAAAATCAACGAACGCGCGGTCCTCTCGACCAGCATGCCCCTTGGCAATGAGACCGGCATGACCGATGAGGAGCGCGCCCAGCTGGGCGCCTGGATCAAGCAGGGAGCCAAGATCCCGTGACGACCGACGCCGTCCTGGACGCGAACACCAAGGCCGAAGGGGAAGCTGCGCCCCGCAAGCGCAACGCCGAGCGGACGCGCAAGGCGATCCTCGCCGCGGCGCTCAAGGAGTTCGCCCAGGCGGGTTTCGCGGGGGCCCGGATCGAGAAGATCGTCAAGGCCGCCAAGTGCAACATCCGGATGCTGTACCACTACTTCGGGGACAAGAAGGGCCTGTACATGGCCGTCCTCGAAAGCGCCTACATGGACCTGCGGGCCCGCGAGGCCGAGCTGAAGATCGACTTCGACAAGCCGCTGGAAGGCTTCCTCGAACTTCAGCGCTTCACCTTCGACTACTTCGAGAAGAACCCGAAGTTCGAGGGGCTGCTGCGCAACGAGAACCTGCAGCACGGCAAGTTCGCCGCGCAGTCGCGCGTGGTGACCGAGACCGCTTTCCCCCTGCGCCGCACGATCGAGCGGCTGATCAAGAGCGGCCAGGATCAGGGCGTGTTCGGGCCTGATCTCGACCCGGTGCAGATCTACGTGACCATCGCGGCCATGAGCCGCTTCCATCTGGCCAACGGCTATTCGCTGTCGGCGACGCTGGACACCGACATGAGCGCGCCGGAGTGGCGCAAGGCGCGGCTGGACCACGCCCTGGCGCTGCTGGAAGGCTATTTGACGCGCGGCGCGCGATAGGTTCGCCTAGCTATCAAAGCTAATCACCAGCCTTCCTGGGCCTTGTGCCCAGGACCCATGCTGACGGCGGCTTCGGATTTTCAAGATGAGTTGCTGCCGATAGGCCCAGATCACCGGTCAGCCTCAGCGG
>JAYRLX010000281.1:0-5252 GCA_041905125.1 Caulobacter sp.
CAGATCGGTGGTCTTGCCCAGGCTGAGGAAGAGATCGTTGAAGGTCTTGGACCCGCCGCCCGGCGCGGTGACCGTCACCGTGTACGGACCGCCGACCCGCAGGCCGCGCGCGTCGAAGGCGCCGCTGGCGCCAGTCACGGTCGTGCTGCGGGTGCCCGAAGGCTTGTGCACCACGGTGACACTGGCGTTGGCGACCGCCGCGCCGTTGTTGGTGACCTGCCCATGCAGGGAAGCCGTGGTCTCCTGCGCGTACACCGCGCCCGCCATAGCCACAGCCATAACGCCAAGAGCGGCCCCCGCCGCCAGTCGCTTCATCGACATCAGATTTTTTCCCCTCGCCGCAAGCTTAGCCGCGAAACCCGGTTGAGAGGATTGCCCGGTTTCCGCGACAACCGAACGACAAGATCGGCGGTCGATCGCAACACCGAGGTCGATGAGCGAACCTTGCACTGGATTTGATCGGCCTGCCCGGCGACCCGCTCGCCCTTTAGGCGCTATGAAGAAACGCCTTACTTCCCGCGACGCCCTGGCGTTGTCGGCGTTCGGATTCGCAAGCGACCGTCGACGGACGATCCCGCACGGCGAGACCGTTACAAACTAACGACGCGCACAACCAAACTGGGCGGAAGTGTGATGGCGGAGACGGAGGGATTCGAACCCTCGATACCCTTTTGAGGTATGCCGCTTTAGCAAAGCGGTGCCTTCAGCCTCTCGGCCACGTCTCCTCCTGAGAGGGAGCGGTTCGATAGCCTGTTCGGTGCGACATGACAACGGCGTCAATGCCAAAAATATGCGTGTTAACGTCGCACTTAGAAGCCTCGATTAGATTGAACGGTGTTTTCCGAACATCGGTCGCCATGCAGCCTATTCCAGAGCCTAATTCCACGCGCGCCTCGACCTTCGCGTTCAACGCGTCAGGGGACGTTTTGGCGCGGGTCGGCCAGGAGAACGCCACGCGCGGCGAAAGGCGGCGGCAACCGTCGCTGCGCCCAGGGAAACTGCTGCCGTCGCGCTCGCGGATGGATGCGCGCTGGCTTGCGCGGGCGTTTCGCGTCGTGGACGTCGTCAGCGCCCTGCTGATGGCCGCGCCCGTCACCTTGGGCCGAGATCTTCTGACGGGCGCGGCTTGGACGCTCGCGGTTCCCATCGCGATGCGGGTGTTCGGCGCCTACGCCTTTCCGCGCAAGCAGAGCTTGGCCCGTCATCTGAGCCATGTGGGCAAGGCTCTTATGGCTGCGGCGATTTCCGCCGCCCTCGCCTCCCTGGTCTTCAACCCCATGAACGCGCGCTCGGCGCTCCCCCTGCTGGCCGCCAGCGCCTTTCTGGTCGCTCTGCATGCAGGTTGGTGGAAGCTTATGGACCATGCCCGTCGCCAAGGCCTGCTGACGCCGAACGTGGTCATTGTCGGCGCTACGGCGAATGCTCAGCGCCTGATCGAAGCGGCGATGCGCACCGGCGAAGTCAACGTGCTGGGCCTGTTCGATGATCGCTTGCGCCGCGCGCCCGTGAACATCCTGGGCGTGCCGTTGCTGGGCGACACAGACGCCCTGCTCAATCACCGGCTCGCGCCCTACATCGACCGGGTCGTCATCGCCATCACCGCTAGCGCCGAGGCGCGCGTTCGCGACCTATCCGAGAAGCTGAGCGTCCTGCCCCACCCTCTGAATCTGTTCGTGGACGGTGGAACGCCCGCCGAGGACGACGCGACGCTGGCGCGGATCGCGATGGGCGTCGAGCATTCCCTATCGGGCTGGCGCGATCTTCGCCGTCGCATCGCCGCCAAGAGGGTCATGGATCTGACCCTGGCGACGCTGGGCCTAGTCGCGGCGGGTCCGGTGATGCTGGCGACAGCGCTGGCCGTGAAGCTGGATAGTCCCGGCCCTGTCTTTTTCCGCCAGCGCCGTCACGGCTTCAACAACGAGGAATTCCTGGTCTGGAAGTTCCGCTCGATGCGCCACGAGGCCGCGGACGCGCAAGCCGCGCGCCAAATCCGCGCCGGCGACGACCGGGTGACGCGCGTCGGCCGCTTCATCCGCAAGACCAGCTTGGATGAGCTGCCGCAGCTCTTCAACGTTCTGCGCGGCGAGATGTCGATCGTGGGACCCCGCCCCCATGCGGTCGGGATGAAAACAGCTGGCGTCGAGTCCGCCAAGCTGGTCGCCGAATACGCTCATCGCCATCGCATGAAGCCCGGCCTCACGGGCTGGGCGGCGATCAAGGGCTCTCGCGGGCCGGTCGACACGCCCGAATGCGTGCGACGCCGGGTGGCGCTGGACGTCGAATATATCGAGCGTCAGTCGTTCTGGCTGGATCTCTACATCATCCTGATGACCGTGCCGTGCCTGCTGGGCGACCGCTCGGCGGTGCGCTAGGCGGCGGATCAAGCCAGGCTGGACGCGCGAGGGATGCGACCAGAAAAGCCCCTGGTCACAGGCCGGGCTTAGGCGCGCCGGCTCCGAGAGGGGCGTAATGAAAATCTGAGCGGCAGGCGGCCGCGGAATGCGGCGCCCGTTCAGGCGACTGCGGACAAGGAACAGGGAGCCCGGAGAACCGGGCTCAGCCGTGGGCGAGCCATTCGCGCGCTTGGCGCTGAGCCTCGGCGACGTCCTCGCTGGCCATCTCCTGCGCCAGCTCCTTGCGGTAGAGCTTGGCTTCGACCGAACCGCGCATGGCGGCCAGGTTGAACAGCATGTGGGCCGAGACATAGTCCAGCGGCGCGCCGCCTTGACCGGTCGAATACAGCAGGCCCATGCGGAACAGCTCGTCGCCGGTGGACTCAGCGGTCGGCAGCGGCAGGGTGGCGACGACGGCCGGCGGTTCATTCATCAACATCATGGCTCATCTCCTTTCTTAGGACCACGGCGTTCTGCCGGATCAGAGCACGAATGGAGGAAAGTCCAGCGCGGCTGAACATATAGTTAATCGCGCCGACATGATGAATGCGACCAAATGTATACTGGCCCAACAACCTTATTACTGGCCGTAAACGATAGTATACGACACCTTAACGATCACCCCGCCCGAAAAGCATCTTCCGCCCCCGCTTTGGCTGCTTTTCCTGACGGTTGAAGGATTCTGACGAGGGTTTCGCGCCTGACCTGCATCCCTCCTGGAGCGCGCCGCGCTGCTCGAACCAGATCCCCAAATTGGGGAAGTCTTCCAGTCTACCGCTCAGGTTCGTCCAGCGGGCTGGGTCTTGAAGTCGGCGATGAACGGATCGCCCGCGGATGAATGCCCCCCGAGATCGTGATCACCGAGGCCTCCCTCCGCCATAGCTGTCTGTCGCGTTCAGGCGGGGTTCAGTCGCGCATCGCGATCATGCGTTCAAAGGTCGAGGGAACCTCTCGGCGGCTTAGGCCGCCGTCCATAGGAGAAGACGACATGAAACGTCTGCTGCTCACGATCGCCGCCGTGGCCTCGGTCGCTGGCCCGATGGCCCTGTCGGCGACGGACGCCAGCGCCCAGGACCGCGGGCGCTGGGACCACCGCGACCGCGATTGGGATCGGGACCGCGGCCACTGGGACAATGGCCGCCACAACGGCTGGGATCGCCGCGACCGCTGGGATCGGGGCGATCGTTGGGATCATGGTCGCCACAATGGCTACTACTACAACAGCCGCTGGCATTACGGCCCGCCGCCGGCCGCCTACTACGGCCGTCCTGGCTATCGACCGGGCTACGAGGCCTGGCGGCGCGGCGCCTATCTTCCGTCGTACTATCGCGGCGGAGGTTATGTGGTGAACGACTACTATCGCTATCACCTGCGCCCGCCGCCTCGCGGGTACTATTGGTACCGCACGGGCAATGACTATGTGCTGGCGGCCATCGCCACGGGTTTGATTTTCGACGTGATCGCCAATCGCTAGACCTGAAGGGTCTTGGCCTCGCAGAGCGGCGTCCTGGGCTATGCCTCGGGGCGCCGCTTTGCGGTCACGCGCGCCGCAACCCCGCCGCGCATGCGGCGCAATGGCCTGATTGCGAAGTCATTTCGACCGCATTGCCCCCGCAGCGTGAACGGTGCGTCACAACCCGACGCCGCCGAAACAGGTCCGAGACCATGATGAAGACCCCGCGCATCACCACCGCCGCCGTTGCTCTGGCCGCCGCCGCCTTCGCCGGCTCGGCCATGGCGCAAGCCACCCTGCCCCAGACCTCGCCCGCCAACCCGTCGCCGATGACGTCGACGCCCGCGCCGACCAACGACGCGACGACCTCGACCGGAACGCCGACCCAGACCTCGCCGGAAACCGCCGCGCCCGCCGACAGCGCCGGCTCCCCGACTTCGGCCACCGCGCCTACGGGCGACGACCAGTCCGCGATGACCGGCGAAAAGGCCGCCAAGAAGACCAAGAAACACAAGGGCCACCGTGGCGACACGACGGCCAATCCGAGCGACCCGTCGGCCGCTGGAACGACGGCGCCTCAGACCACGACGCCGCAATAAGAAAAACCGTCCGCATCAACGAAGAAGGGCCCGCGGTTTCCGCCGCGGGCCCTCGTCATTTTTGGCGGTCGGCAGCGTCTATTCGACGCCGAGCTTCTTGCGCAGCAGCTCGTTGACCGTGGCCGGATTGGCCTTGCCGCCGGTGGCCTTCATGACCTGGCCGACGAACCAGCCCAGCGCCTGAGGCTTGTCCTTCACGGCCTCGGCCTTGTCCGGATTGCCGGCGATCAGGTCGTCGATGGCCTTCTCGATGGCGCCGGTGTCGTTGATCTGCACCAGGCCGCGCTTCTCGACGATCTCGGCGGGACGGCCTTCGCCGGCCCACATGTGCTCGAAGACCTCCTTGGCGATCTTCGACGAGATCGTGCCGTTCTCGATCAGCTCGACCAGCTGGGCGATGTCCGACGACGGCAGCGGCGAGTTCGAGAACTCGGTCCCGGCCGCCGACAGCTTGGCCAGCAGCTCGTTGGTCACCCAGTTGGCCACCAGCTTGGCGTCACGGCCCTTGGCGGCCGCCTCGAAGTAGTCGGCGCGGTCGGCGTCGATGATCAGCACGCCGGCGTCGTAAGCCGAGAGGCCGTACTGGCTCTGCAGGCGCGCCTTCTTGGCGTCCGGCAGCTCCGGCAGGGTCTCTTCGATCGACTTCACCCAGGCCGAGTCCAGCACCAGCGGCAGCAGGTCCGGATCGGGGAAGTAGCGATAATCGTGCGCCTCCTCCTTCGACCGCATCGAACGGGTCTCGCCCTTGTTCGGGTCGAACAGGCGGGTCTCCTGGTCGATCTTGCCGCCGTCTTCCAGGATCTCGAT
>JAYRLX010000282.1:0-5234 GCA_041905125.1 Caulobacter sp.
CGATCCGGATCTTTATGTGAAGAACCCGGGCAAGGTGGCCGAGCTGACCAAGCGCCGGGAAAACGCCAAATCCAAGCTGGACGAGGCCGAGGAAGCCTGGATGACCCTGGCCGAGGAACTGGCCGAAGCCGAGGCTTGACTCCCCGCAAATCACCCTCTCGAAAAACGAGAGGGTAAACGGCCCTAAACCATGAAGTTTAGTGGTTAAGAGACATCTCGCGTTCATGGTGTGCGACATGACATCGCACCCTGACCGCAACAACATCGTCGCCAACCCCGAGGGTCTTTCGGCCCAGGTGGTGCTGGAATCGTTCGGCCAATGGGTCAACGACCGGATCGGCGAAGCCATGCGGATCGAGATGGACCTGGCCTTCCGGGACCGTCCGTTCGACATCGAGATCGGCCGCTCGCCGGCCCTCGTCGGGTGGGAGCACAAGTTCATCGCGCCGGGCTCGCCCGCGCCGAAGGGCAAGATGTGGACGGTCTACCGCCTGCACGACCAGGAGGGCCGCCCGGCCCACCTGCCGCGCTCGGGCGACCTGGTCGAAGACTTGACGCCGCTGCTCGGCGAGCTGGGCTATCTGGGCGTGTTCGACGACGGCGTGGCGATGTTCCCCGGCGTCGGCAAGCGCTAAGCGCCGCCTAACCCCTCAATCCCGCCGGGAGCAGCGAGGCCGCGCAGTAGCGGAAGGTCTCGCCTTCCTGGCCGCGCTTCAGCGTGAACGTCAGATTGTCGCGAATCTCGATCGTGGCCTCCTCGCTGGATCGCGGGGCTGGGCCTGAACCCGCATCGATACAGGACTGTTCGATCGCATAGGACGCGCCTTGCTTTTGCAGGACGTTGATCCTGCAGTCGCGCGTATGGGCGCCGTTCAAGCCCTGTCCGTCATAGCGACGGATGGCGGCGTTCGGCGGGTCCGAGCACGGCACGTCAACGGCGACGAAGATTCCGTGCTTCAGCGGCAGCGTTCCGCCCACATCGCGAGGCGGCTCGACGAGGCTTTCGCGAGGCGCCGGCGCGGGCGGCGAGGATGCGGTCTCCACGGAGGGCTTGGCGGGTTGCGTCGGCGCCTGTCGCTCATGGCAGGCCGTGACGGCCAGCATCGAAGCCAGCGCGACGCAGATCATTCTTGACGTCATCGGCATCCTCTTTGGCCCGCGCGCCAAGGTCGGGCGCTTCAGCAAGCTGCACCCCATCAAGGGCCAAAGATGGACGAAGTTCCGTCGCCAGGCCGCGCCTTACGGCTTCAGAGAGCGGATATAGGCCGTCACGTCCGCGATATCGGCCTTGCTCATCGCCTTGGCCGGCATGGAGTAATGGCCGACCTGGGTAATGGTCTCCAGCTCCCAGTCGAGGCGGTTGTCGGCGTAACGCTTGGCGATGTCCTGGAAGGTCGGGGCGCCGGCCTTGGGGCTGACGGAGTCGCCGCGGACGGTATGGCATCCCGCGCACTCCCGTCGCGCGA
The DNA here is from genome assembly GCA_041905125.1 of Caulobacter sp. Classification (GTDB taxonomy): domain Bacteria; phylum Pseudomonadota; class Alphaproteobacteria; order Caulobacterales; family Caulobacteraceae; genus Caulobacter. The sequence continues at coordinate 1,467 of JAYRLX010000282.1, forward strand.
AGTCGCCGCCGCGACCTGGCGATCCGGCGATGGTGTCCGCCTGGACCTTGTGATGATCCTGCGCCCAGGCGCCGCCAGCCAAGGCGGTGGTCGCCAGAACGAGAGTCCCCATCAGCGTCGCGTATCGCATGGCGTGCCTCCAACCCTGAGTGGATCCTGGCCGCATGGACCGCGCCGCGCCAAGTCAGGATGTTTGCTTAAGACCCTACAAGGGTCCTAGAGCGTGACGCCGAAAGTGGGAACCGGTTTCGGCAGGAGTCACGCTCTAAGTGTTTGATTTAGAGCCTCGTTATCGCGTCAAAACGATTCCGTTTTGACGCGCGAGGCTCTAGCCGCACTTCACCTGCTGGACGACGCCGGTGTCGGCGTTGAACAGGATGTTCAGGCGGTCTGGACGGTAGTCCATCGTCACCGGACAGGTCGTGCAGGCCACCCGCCAGCGCGAGGGATCGACCGGCGCCGGCAGGCTGGTGCGCGGCTTGCCGATGAAGGCCTGGGCGTCCTTGAGACCGCACTGGTCTTTTTCGGGCTCGGAGGCTGGGGGCGTCGCGGGCAAGGCGATGGCCGGCGGCGCCGTGGGCGTATTGGGCGGCGGAGGCGGCGCGGGCTTCGGCTCTGGAGCGCTGGAGCAGGAAGCCAGCAACAAGGCCAACCCAAGACCCAGTCCCGCCACGACGCGCTTCATGCCTGCTTCTCCCAACCACGCTCGGCGCCCTGGCGCCAGTACGACACCGGATGCCCCGCCTTCTTGAACACCGACCAGCGCGCGCGGGCCTCCGCAAGCGCCTGATCGTCCCGGCCGTCGAACAGCAGGATGCAGCGGGAAACCCCTGAAAGGTCTCCAGGATCCGCACCGTCGATCAGGAAAACGGCGTCGCCGTGGTTCGGGTTGCCTTCCTCGGCCGTCAGCAGCACGGGCTGGCGCTCGGCCATGGGTTCGCTGGCCAGACCGTGCGGCAGGAAGCTGTCCTCGCGGAAGGTCCAGAGGTGCTGGTCCAGCGCCTCTATCCGCCTGGGGTCGCCGCCGCGCACCAGCGCCTTCCAGCCCCTGCCCAGCGTCTTTTCCAGAAGCTCGGGCAGCACCGCCTCGAGCGGGCTGCGCTCGTGGTGATAGAACCAGACCTCGCAGGGCGCGGCGTCGGTCACGCTCAGCCTTCGTAGGCGTCGGCGACCAGGCGGTTCAGCAGCCGCACGCCGAAGCCGGCGGCGCCGTCCGGCACGGTCGGATCGGTCGAGGGCTTCTTCCAGGCCACCGAAGCGATGTCGAGGTGGGCCCACGGCACGCCGTTGACGAACTTCTGCAGGAACAGGCCCGCCGTGATAGAGCCAGCCGGGCGGCCGCCGATGTTCTTCATGTCGGCGATCGGGCTTTCGATCTGCTTTTCGTAAGACGTCGGCAGCGGCAGGCGCCACAGGGTCTCGCGCTCGGCCTTGCCGGCGGCGAGAAGCTTTTCAGACAAGCCGTCGTTATTGCTGAACAAACCGGCGTAGTCGTGACCCAGCGAGATGATGATCGCGCCCGTCAGGGTGGCCAGGTCGATCATGAACTGCGGCTTGAAGCGCTCCTGCGTGTACCAGAGCGCGTCGGCCAGCACGAGGCGGCCCTCGGCGTCGGTGTTGATGACCTCGATCGTCTGGCCCGACATCGAGGTGACGACGTCGCCCGGACGCTGGGCGTTGCCGTCGGGCATGTTCTCGACCAGGCCGAGGACGCCGATGGCGTTGACCTTGGCCTTGCGGCCGGCCAGGGCGTGCATGACGCCGGTCACGGCGGCCGCGCCGCCCATGTCCCACTTCATGTCTTCCATGCCCTCGGCGGGCTTGATCGAGATGCCGCCAGTGTCGAAGCAGACGCCCTTGCCGACGAAGGCGATCGGCTGGGCCGACTTATCGGCCGCGCCCATCCACTTCATGATCACCAGCTGGCTCTCGCGGACGCTGCCTTGGCCGACGCCCAGCAGGCTGCCCATGCCCAGCTTGGCCATCTCCGCCTCGCCCAGGATTTCGACTTCCAGGCCCAGGCTTTCCAGGCTCTTGGCGCGGGCGGCGAACTCTTCCGGATGCAGGATGTTGGCCGGCTCGGAGACCAGGTCGCGGCTGAAGATGATGGCGTCAGCCAGGGCCGCCAGCGGCTCATAGGCCTTCTGCGCCTTGACCGGATCGGCGGCGGCGACCTTGACCACCTGGACCGAGGGCTTCTTCTCGGCCTTCTCGGTCGTGCGGTACTTGTCGAAGCGGTAGGACGCCAGGCGCGCGCCAAAGGCGGCGCGGGCCGCGCTTTCGGCGTCGGCGCCCATCTTCAGGACCAGCTCGGCCACGCCGGAGGTCTTCACGGCCTGATAGGCGGCGGCGGCGGCGGTCTCGACCGCCTCGGGCTCGACGGCGCCCGAGCCGTCGACGCCGATCACCACGACGCGGGCGGCCTCCAGGCCGTGCGGCGCGACGAGGTCCAGGGTCTGCCCCTTGGCGCCGGTGAAGCGCCCGCCGGCGATGGCGCGCGCGATGGCGCCGCCGCTGGCCTCGTTCGCCGCCTTGGCCTCCGGAGAGAGGGCCGCGCCCTCATGGGCCAGAACCGCGAGGGCGGCCGTGGCGCCGGCCTGGGTGTCGACGGGAACGAACTCGATACGCATTCCGCGCTCCTGCATCTGGGCGACTTTTAGCGGGCGTCGCGATGGCCGCGCGCCCCTGCTTCAACAAGCGGGCATAGTCCAATGCCGCGCCTTAGAAAAGGCTCCGTTCGGCCCCAGTCGGGACAGCCAAGTCAGGTCCCCGGATTGCGCCGATGCAAAGCCCCCGTGTAGAACGGCGCATCTTCGGGGTTCGTCCCACGAATCCATTCCCCCGAACCCGTCTTCATGCGCCTCATTGAACGCTATCTCTTCCGCCAGTTGCTGGGTCCGACGCTTCTGGCGACCGCGGCCCTGGTGGCGCTCGCCTTGCTGGCGCGCAGCCTGTCGGAGTTCGACGTGCTGGTGGAGCAGCGCCAGAGCGCGGTGGTGTTCCTGAAGATCATCCTGCTGGCCCTGCCCCAGCTGCTGGCGATCATGATGCCGCTGGCCCTGTTCGTGGCGGCCCTGGTGGCGCTGAATCGTCTGCATACAGAGCAGGAAATCGTCGTGTGCTTCGCCGGCGGCATGAGCCGCTGGGCCGTGATCTCGCCCGCCATGCGCCTGGCCGTTCTCGCGGCCCTGATCGCGCTAGTCTCGGGCCTGTGGCTGCAGCCCTGGAGCGCGCGCCAGATCCGGGAAACGGCTTTCGACATCAAGACAGACGTCGCCTCGACCCTCGTCCAGCCGGGCCAGTTCACCGAGCCGGGTCCGGGCCTGACCGTCTACGCCCAGTCGATCGACCGCGACAACAAGATCCAGAACCTGTTCATCCACCAGGAAATGCCCAACGGCGGGGCCTCGACCTACTCCGCGCGCGAAGCCGAGATCGCCACCCGCAAGGGTCAGCCGGTGCTGATCATGCGGCATGGGTCGAACCAGCAGTTCTCGCGCCAGGGCGTGCTGCAATACACCACGTTCGACGAGTACACCTTCGATCTGTCCAGCCTGTTCCGCAGCGACGAACTGCTGCACTACAAGATCGCCGACCGCTATCCGCACGAGCTGTTCTTCCCCGACCTGACCCAGGACTGGGAGCGCCAGAACAAGGACAAGATGCTGGCCGAGGGACACTCGCGCTTCGCCGGCCCGCTCTACAATCTGGCCCTGATGGCCATGGCCCTGGCGGCGGTGATCGGCGGCTCGTTCAGCCGCATGGGCT
>JAYRLX010000283.1:0-5231 GCA_041905125.1 Caulobacter sp.
TGGGGAGGAAGCCGCCCCTCCGCCCCCGCGCGCGGGGGAGGTGGATCGCCGCCCCCCGCGGCGAGACGGCGGGGGCGCTGCCCGCCTCCGTACGAAATGAACCAGATGATCTGTAAGCCGGGTTCTGTTCCACCCCGAAGGATGGCGACGATCATTCCTCTAGGCCGGCCATTGCTGGACGGCTCTCGCGACCTACCCGGACCCTCTCAGCCAGTGACGGCCTATCCGACGCGAGGTCGGCGCGGGGTCCCTATTCGGTCTTGCTCCAGGCGGGGCTTGCCATGCCGTCCCTGTCACCAGGTCCGCGGTGGGCTCTTACCCCACCCTTTCACCCTTACCGCCCGCGAACGGGAGGCGGTTTGCTTTCTGTGGCGCTATCCCTGGGATCGCTCCCGGTGGGCGTTACCCACCGCCTTGTCACCGTGGAGCCCGGACTTTCCTCGGCGTCCGAAGACGACGCGACCGCCCGACCATCTGGTCCGGGACGGTGTTTGACGGGGTGTCTCCCAAACGTCAACAAACATCCGACGGGCTCCCTCTCCCACAGGGAGAGGGTTGGGGAGAGGGGTTACAGCGTCAGACGGAGCGTCGGCACGCCGTCAAACCTCATAACCCCTCTCCCTCCCACCGCTTCGCGGCGGGCCCCGCCCTCTCCCTTTGGGAGAGGGAGTCAGGAGCGCATCAGCTTGGCGATCGGATGCTTGCCCAGCCCCTTCGCCGCGCCCAGACGGTCGGCGTCGGCCTTGTTCTGCGACAGCTTGAAGGTCCCCTCCAGCCGCTCGACGAACAGCCGCCCGCCCATGATCCCGCGCAGCAGGGCCTCGAACTTGCCGGCCTTCATCTTGTCGCGGGTCCACGGCGTCTTCGGGAGAAGGCGGGCCTCCTCCTGGGCCGACAGGTCGTCGAGCAGCGCGATCAGTTCGGCCTCGTTCAGCGGCGCGACCGAACCCTCGGCCTCGACGGACTGGTAGTTCCAGGTCGGGACCTGGTCGGCGCTCTCGTACCAGTCGGGGCTGACATAGGCGTCGAGGCCCGTCGCCAGGACCACCGCCCGGAAGCCTTGCGTCAGGTGCGGCGTCAGGACGTTGCCGCGCGACAGGTGGAAGTCGAGCGCGATCTCGCCGTCCAGCTCGCGGATCACCACGGGCGACTGGGCGACCATCGGCCGGCCGCCGACGCTGGCGGCGATGGTCACGAACGGATGGGCCCGCAGGAAGTCCAGCAGGACCGCGCGATCCTCGACGTGGAAGGCCTTGGCCGGATGCATCAGTCGGCCGCCGCGCGCAAAAGGCCGACGAGCCGCGCCCGGGTTTCGCCGTCCGCGATGCCGTCGAAGCGGCTTTGCAGCCAGTGTCGCTGGAAGGCGGCGACCACGGTGGTGGTCCACTCGTCGTACTTGCCGGTCGGGGCGCAGTCGAAGCCGAGCCGGGTTAGGCCGGCCTGCAGGGCGAAGACGCCGGTTCCCTCCTCGCCCTGGCCCAGCGGCGCGCCGGGCGACGGGGCCGGCTCGATCCACAGGCCATGGCCGCTCTCGGCGAGGCGCTTCCACGGGAAGAGCTCGCCCGGATCGACCTTGCGCGCGGGGGCGACGTCGGAGTGTCCGAGGATGCGGCTGTCGGGGATCATCCAGCGCGAGCGCACGTCCGCCAGCAGGTTGATCACCGCGGCGATCTGGGCCTCCGGGAACGGACGGTAGCCGAACTCGTGGCCAGGATTGACGATCTCGATGCCGATCGAGGCCGAGTTGATGTCCTTGACGCCCTTCCAGAAGGCCGCGCCCGCGTGCCAGGCCCGGCGCTCTTCCGGGACCAGGCGGAAGATGCGGCCGTCTTCCTCGACGCAGTAGTGCGCCGAGACCTTGGCCTCGGGATCGCGCAGCCGCTCGATCGCGCCCTCGCCGGTCTCCATGCCCGTGTAGTGCAGCACCACGGTGTCGGGCACGGCCTTGCGGGCGTCGAAATTGGGCGACGGGGCCTCGATGAAGGACAGGCTCATTGGACGCGGTTCCGGATCGACATCAGCAGCGGCATGACCTGATTCCGCCGAAGCGCGATGATCAGAACGCCGAGCAGCGCCAGGGCCGCGCCGATCCCCATCCGCAGATCGAAGTGGTCGTGGGTGACCACCACGCCCAGGCCGATCGTGAAGAGCGGCGTCATCAGGGTCAGCGGCGCGATCAGATTGGCCTCATAGCGCTGGATCAGCCCGTAATAGGCCGTATGGGCCAGGACCGAAACCACCAGGGCCGAAAACACCACCGCCGCGACGAACGGCCAGCCCGCCTGCAGGCCCGCCGCCACCTGGCCGGGCTCCATGAGCGCGCTCATCAGCCCCAGCGGCCAAAGGGAGGAAAAGCCGACCCAGGCCTGGAACTGCAGCGGTTTGACGCCCTCGATCTGCTTCATCATCACCGCGCCCAGCGAGCCGGTGAAGGCCGCCGCCACGATCAGCCAGAGGCCGGGCGACAGCTCGAAGCCGTGCGGGCTCCACATCACCACCACCGCGCCCAGCAGCGTCAGGGCGATGCCGACGCCGCGCCGCCAGCGGATGCGCTCGCCCAGCATCAGCACCGACAGCACGGTCGTGAACGGCACGCCCAGCTGGATCACGACCGCCGCCGCCGAGGGCGAGGCGGTGGTCAGCCCCATGAACAGCAGGGCGAAGTTGCCGCCGCCCATCAGCAGGCCCACCAGCACCATGCGCCAAGTCGGTCGGGGCGCGGGCAGCAGCCAGGGCAAGGTGATGGCCGCGACCAGCGCGAAGCGAACCGCCGCGTAGTACAGGGGCGGCACGCCCCAGTGCGCCACGACCAGCTTCGAGACGATGTTGCTGCCGGCCCAGGCCAGGCAGATCAGGACCAAAAGGCCGAAGTCGCGCAGAGACATGGATTACCGCTTAAGCCCCCGCTCCTTCCGTACGCAATCAAAACCCGCGCGAAGCGCTCGCACGACGCCCAAGCTGAGTCGCCCACGCTGGGGTGTTAAGGCGGTTGACGTTCGGTCAAAACGGTCGTTTTGTTCCTGAACACTGTTCACCTATCGCCACGTCGGATCAACCGCCGGGCGTCGAGCCGGGGCGGAAATCTGATGGAACACGTTGACGTGCTGATTGTCGGCGCCGGCCTCTCTGGCATCGGGGCGGCCTATCACCTGCGCAAGCACTGCCCCGGCAAGAGCTACGCGATCCTGGAAGGACGCGAGGCGGTCGGCGGCACCTGGGACCTGTTCCGCTATCCCGGCATCCGCTCGGACAGCGACATGTACACCCTGGGCTACAGCTTCAAGCCGTGGAAGGCGGCCAAGGCGATCGCCGACGGCCCCTCGATCCTGTCCTATGTGCGCGAGACCGCGCGCGAGAACGACGTCGACCGCCACATCCGCTTCAAGCACAAGGTCAAGCGCGCCAGCTGGTCCAGCCAGACCGCCACCTGGACCGTCGAGGCCGAACATGACGGCCAGATCGCCCAATTCTCCTGCGGCTTCCTCTACATGTGCTCGGGCTACTACCGCTATTCGGCGGGCTACACGCCGGAGTTCGCGGGGACCGAGCGCTTCAAGGGCCGGATCGTCCACCCGCAGCACTGGCCCGAAGACCTAGACTACGCCGGCAAGCAGGTCGTGGTGATCGGCAGCGGCGCGACCGCCGTCACCCTGGTGCCCGAGATGGCCAAGACCGCCGCTCACGTCGTCATGCTGCAGCGCTCGCCGACCTATGTCGTCTCGCGCCCGGCGGAGGACGGGATCGCCAACTGGCTGCGGACCAAGCTGCCGGCCATGACGGCCTATGGCATCACGCGCTGGAAGAACGTCATCCTGCAGCTGATCTTCTTCAACCTGGCCCGCAAGAAGCCGGAAAAGACCAAGGAGCGCCTGCTGGACCTGGTCCGCGAGCATCTGGGCCCAGACTACGACGTCGCCACCCACTTCACGCCGAAGTACAATCCCTGGGACCAGCGCCTGTGCCTGGTGCCGGACGCCGACCTCTTCGACTCGATCAAGGCCGGCCAGAGCTCGGTCGTCACCGACGAGATCGCGACCTTCACCGAGGACGGCCTCTTGCTGAAGTCGGGCAAAACCCTGAAGGCCGACGTCGTCGTCACCGCCACCGGCCTGCAGCTGCAGTTGCTGGGCGGCATGGAGGTGGTCGTCGACGGCAAGGTCGCCGATCTCTCCAAGGCCTTCAGCTACAAGGGCATGATGTTCAGCGACGTGCCGAACCTGGCCTCGGCGTTCGGCTACACCAACGCCAGCTGGACGCTGAAGGCGGACCTGACCAGCGAATACATCTGCCGCCTGCTCAAGCACATGGACCGCACGCGCACGGACTACTGCGTCCCGCGCGCCGACGATCCGAACATGCCGATCGCGCCCTGGCTGGACTTCTCGTCGGGCTATGTCACCCGCTCGATCGGCATGTTCCCGAAGCAGGGCCCGAAGGCCCCCTGGAAGGCGCACCAGAACTACGCCCTCGACCTGATGACCCTGCGCTTTGGCAAGGTGGACGACGGGGTGATGGAGTTCGGGCGGAAGACGGGAGCCGGCGCGGCGCGCCTCAAAGCGGCGGCCTAGCTTCCCTATCGGATCTGACAGGTTGCGAGGACGATCGCCCGCGCCGACGTTCTTCCTTGAAGGAGATCGCGCATGGCCGAACCGTCTTCGTACCTGGGCTGGAAGATCGACTACGCCAATCCGAAGGGCGCGCCCGCCTATCTCGAGCCCGGCTCGATGCACTGGCGCGTCTACAAGAACCCGATCGCCCTGGCGGTCGGCGGGGTGGCCGCCGTGCTGCTGGAGTTCGCCGACGCCCGGATCCGCTCGGGCGTCTGGGACCACTCGACCTACAAGGCCGATCCGATCGGGCGCTCCAAGCGCACGGGCGTCGCCGCCATGGTCGGCGTCTACGGCCCGCAGGCGGCGGCCCGCCGGGTCATCCAGGGCGTGACCAACATGCACGCGCGAGTGTCGGGCGACACCCCCAAGGGCGAGCCCTACCGGGCGCTGGACCCCGAACTTCTGGACTGGGTCAGCGCCACGGCCGCCTATGGCTTCCTCAACGCCTATGACCGCTTCGTCACGCCGCTGAGCGAGGCCGAGAAGACGCGGTTCTACGGGGAGGCTCATACCATCGCCCGGCTCTACGGCGTGCATTACGCGCCAAGTTCCCAGGCCGACTTCATGGCGATGATGGACAAGCTCGCGCCCCGCTTCGAGCCGCACCCGATCGTCGAGGAG
>JAYRLX010000284.1:0-5229 GCA_041905125.1 Caulobacter sp.
TGACCGCATCGACGATGCTCACCGAAAAGATCCTGTAGATCCCATCCTCACAACCGCCACCAAAGGCGCCGGTGTCTATGGCCTTCTTCGCCTCTTCAAGCGTGTCGAAGAGGCAATGCTTATTCACCGAGACCTCTGCTGCAACGTGATTGCATGACAGGGGCGAGTGTTCGAGAAAGTCACCGAACACAACAACATCATAGCCAAGCAGCGTTACCTCAGATTGCCGAGGGGGTGGCGTGACAGAAGTGTCCACTCCGGCCGAAGACACGAGTGAGAGTTGCCGCCATGCCTGGGCGTCGAAAGTCCAGCCGTCGGATTCGATTTCCTCTTCGTATGCCTCGTAATAGAAAAGCTTCGCACCAGCGCCTGGGCTGATATTCGGCGCAAGGCTCCAAAGGGTCGCTGGGTCGTTTGCGACGCCAAAACCATTGTGTTGCCAGGCTTTCTGCACGTCGACGACATCGTCATTCACGCAGTCAGAAACGCTGCAAACATCAGTGATCGCCGCGCCGGATAGATATTCCGGAGGCACGACAACGTGTTTCAAAAGATAGCCAGCTGGGATCATGCATCGGGCAGGCTAAGACGGAACCGATACTTCCGCTATGGCTCGAAAGCCGTCCTAGCCACGCCCCTAAATCGGCCGGCCGGTCATCTTCCACAGCAGCGGGCGGAACACGCTCATCAGCATGATGGCCGGGGCCAGGATCACCGCGGCCGCGAAGAGCTGCAGGCTGTCGGCGCGCTTGATGAAGTAGCGGGTCAGGCCCACGCCCTTGTGGAACTCCACCTTGACCGGGTGCTCCAGGCTGGTGTGACCCAGATGCACGACCTGGGCCTTCGGCTGGAACAGCACCTGGCCGCCCGCGCGACGGGCGCGCCAGCAAAGGTCGATGTCCTCGACGTGCAGGAAATAGCCCTCGTCGAAGCCGTTCAGGGCCTCGAAATCCTGGCGGCGCATGGCGAAGCAGGCGCCGGAAATGGTCGGCATCGGGGCGGGGCCGGACGGTAGCGGCTCGTGCTCGCGGTGAATCTCGAACGCCGCCAGCTTGCGATAGCGGCGCGTCAGCTGGCCGAAGCTGAGCACGGTGCTGATCGGGGTCACCTCGCCGCGGCGCCCGCCGCGCTGCTCGGTGCCGTCGACATTTAGCACCCGCGCGCCGACGATGGTCGGGGTCGGCTGGCCCTTGAAGGCCGTCACCAGGGCCGCGACGCAGCCCGGCTGCAGGTTGGCGTCGGGATTGAGGAAGATGATGTGCTCGCCGCCCGCGGTGGTGGCGCCCATGTTGGCGCCGCGCGCGAAGCCGATGTTGCCGTGGCCCTGCTTGAGGATCACGCGCGGCTCGGTCAGGGCCAGGGAGCGCAGCAGATCCTGCTCACGCGGGCAGGAGCCGTTATCGACGATCACGAACTCATCGACCAGCGGCTCGGCCAGAACATGCTTGATGCTCTCGGCCAGCGCTTCTCCCGTCCGGTAAACGACCATGACCACCGACACGTGCGGGCGGGCCGGGCGGGCGCCGGCGGTCAAGGTCGAGACGGACGGGAGAATGCTGTTCATCAGGCGGTCACCGTCTCCTGAGCCGCCTTGGCGGCGCGGGCGCGCGCCACGTCGGGCGGAGTGGCGTCGGCGGTCAGCACGGCGATGGCCTCCTCGAGCGACAGAACGCTCTGCCCTTCGCCGCCCAGGCGGCGCAGGGCCAGTTGCCTCGTCTCTGCTTCCTTACGTCCGACCACCGCGATCACTGGAACCTTGGCGAGGCTGTGCTCGCGAATCTTATAGTTGATCTTCTCATTTCGCAGGTCCAGTTCCGCGCGCATACCTAGTTTCGTCAAAGTCTCCACGACCTCGCGAGCATAGTCGTCGGCGTCCGAGGTGATCGTGGCCACGACCACCTGAGTCGGCGCTAGCCAGACAGGCAGGGCGCCCGCGAAGTTCTCCAGCAAAATGCCGATGAAACGTTCGAACGACCCCAAAATCGCACGGTGAAGCATCACGGGACGCTTCTTCGAACCGTCCTCCGAAACGTATTCGGCGTCCAAACGTTCCGGCAGAACGAAATCAAGTTGCAGGGTGCCGCACTGCCAAACCCGGCCGATGGCGTCCTTTAGCGAGAATTCGAGTTTCGGGCCGTAGAAGGCGCCCTCGCCCGGCTGCAGCGTCAGGGTCTCGCCCGCCGCCTCGGCCGCCGCCGCCAGGGCGGACTCGGCCTTGTCCCAGACCTCGTCCGAGCCGGCGCGCAGCTCGGGACGCGTCGAGAACTTGGTGTCCGCCAGCGTCATGCCCAGATCGTTATAGACGCTGCGCAACAGTTCGATGAACCGCGCGCTTTCCTCCGTGACCTGCTCTTCGCGGCAGAAGATGTGGGCGTCGTCCTGGGTGAAGGCGCGCACCCGCATGATGCCGTGCATGGCGCCCGAGGGCTCATAGCGGTGGCAGGCGCCGAACTCGGCCATGCGCAGCGGCAGCTCGCGATAGGACTTCTGGCCGACGTTGAAGATCTGGATGTGGCCGGGGCAGTTCATCGGCTTGACGGCCAGGACCTCGCCCTCGGCGCTCTCGCACATGAACATGGCGTGGCCGAACTTCTCGGCGTGGCCCGACTTCTCCCACAGACTCTTGTCGAGGATCTGCGGGGTCTTCACCTCCTTGTAGCCGGCCGCGTCCAGGCGACGGCGCATGTAGTCCTCGAGCACGCGATAGAGCGCCCAGCCCTTCGGGTGCCAGAACACCATGCCCTTGCCCTCTTCCTGGATGTGGAAGAGGTCCATCGTCTTGCCCAGCTTGCGGTGATCGCGCTTCTCGGCTTCCTCGACGCGCTTCAGATAGGCTTCGAGATCGGCCTCGGAGGCCCACGAGGTGCCGTAGATGCGCTGCAGCTGGGCGTTGTTCTGGTCGCCGCGCCAGTAGGCGCCGGCCAGCTTGGTCAGCTTAAACGCCTTGCCGACGTGCTTGGTCGAGGGCAGGTGCGGCCCGCGGCACAGGTCTTTCCAGTTCCCCTGGCGATAGACCGTGATGGTGTCCGTCGGCGGCAGATCGCGGATGATCTGCGCCTTGTACTGCTCGCCGATCGAGTCGAAGTGGGCGATGGCCTCGTTGCGATCCCAGACCTCGCGCGTGATCTTCTCGTCGCGGTCGACGATCTCCTTCATGCGCTTTTCGATCTTTTCCAGATCGTCCAGGCTGAACGGCTCGTCGCGGGCGAAGTCGTAATAGAAGCCGTCCTCGACGTTCGGGCCGATCGTCACCTGGGTGCCCGGGAACAGCTCCTGCACGGCCTCGGCCAGCACGTGGGCCGTGTCGTGGCGGATGGTGTCGAGGGCCTCGGGCGCCTCGCGCGTCAGGATCTCGAATTTGCGCTCGCCGCCCAGCAGGTCGGGCGTCAGCGGGCGGTCCAGGTCCAGCAGCTGGCCGTCCAGCTTGATCAGCAGGGCCTTCTTTTCCAGGGACTTGGAGATGGCGGCGGCGACGTCGCGGCCCGTGGCGCCGTCCGGATACTGTCGCGAGGAGCCGTCGGGGAAAACCAGATCGATCATTCTTCACATTTCCACTTGCGTGGCTGGTGTCGCGGCGGCGGCGGGTCGTAGCCCGAACCACCAAACGGATTGCAGCGGCAGATCCGTCGCAACCCCAGCCAGGAGCCCTTGAGCGGGCCATGTTCCTTGAGAGCGGCGGCCGTGTACTCCGAACAGCTCGGCGTAAAGCGGCACTGACGCCCGATGAGAGGCGAGAGCGTCAACTTGTAGGCTCTAAGGCCAAGGTCGACGGTGCGGTCGTAGAGGGTCATGCCGGCGCGCGACTGTTAGTCCAGTAAAGTACTAACCCCCTTGTCGGGGCGATCAAGCCGCGCCGGCGGTGCTAGTTCGCGTTTCGGCGGCGCCTGTGGCCTGACGGACAGCCTCGACCGTCGCCTCGAACGCCAGCAGCGTCGAGGCGTGACGAGCGGGATAGTCCTTGACCGGCTCCAGCACGGCGAGCTCCGCAAATCGGCCCGCGGGAGGCGAACCGTTCGTCTTCAGCATAGCCGCAAGCGAGTCTCGCGCCAACTCGATCTCGGAAAGATCAGCGCCGACGACGTTCTGGCCCAGGATCGCTGCGGCCGCCTGGCCCAGGGCGCAGGCGCTGACGTCCTGGGCGAAGTCGACGACCTTGCCGCCCTCGCCGACCACCACGTCGACCGTGATCTTGCTGCCGCACAGCTTGGCGACCTTCTCGCTGCTGGCGTCGGGCGCAGGCAAGCGTCCGGCGCGCGGCATGTTGGCCACGAGGCTCAGGATCTTGGCGCTGTAGAGGTCGTCGATCATCGCGCGCCTTAGATGGGAGCCCCGCCGCGCTCGGACCAGAGGGCCTCGGCGCGGTCGCGGACCGCCTCGCCCATGGCTTCGAAGGCGGCCTTCAGCTTGCGGCGCTCGTCACGGCTGACCCAGCGCACCAGCATGCCCATGAACAGCTCGCCGTTCGAGAAGGTCGAGTTGGCCGGGCCCATGTTCTCGATCTCGAGATAGCGGATCGCCGTGACGAGGCCGCCGATGCGGGTCGAGCGCCAGTGCAGCTGCTCGTACGGCACCCAGTCCTGGACGATCGGCTGGATGACGCGCGGCGCCTCGCCGGGCAGGTGCTGCTCCAGCACCAGGGCGGTCCCGATCTTCATCTGCCCTTCGGCGCGGCGGTAGAGCGGGTTCCAGTGGGCCCAGCTCTCGAATTCGGAGACGACCTCCCAGACGATCTCGGCGGGGGCCTGGACCCCGATGCGGTGTTCGACGGCGCGTTTCATGCGGGCTTCTTAATCTCTCACCAGGCCGCCATCCACCACCAGGTTCTGGCCGGTGACGGCGCGGCTCCAGGGGGAGGCGAAGAACAGGACCGCGTCGGCGAACTCGGCCGGCGTGGTGACGCGGCGCAGCGGCGTGCTCTGGGCGATCAGGTCGAAGATCGCCTCGGGCGTCGCGGCGCTGGCGTCGGTGACGCGCAGCAGGCCGCCCGAGACCATGTTGACCGTGATCCCGCTGGGACCAAGATCGCCCGCCGCCGTGCGGGTCAGCGACAGCAGGGCGGCCTTGGCGGCGGTGTAGTCGTGATAGGGCACGACGGGGTTCTGGAACAGGTTCGTGCCGATATTGACGATCCGCCCCCAGCCCGCCGCCTCCATGGCCGGCGCGGCGGCCTGGATCAGGTTCAGCGAACCGCGCAGGGAGACCTCCATCTGGCCCACGAAGTCATCCCAG
>JAYRLX010000285.1:0-5228 GCA_041905125.1 Caulobacter sp.
CCCAGCGCGACGATCTTCTCGGCGCAAGCCTCCCAGACCATGCCCGCGCCCTGGCGGGGATAGAGGAAGCGCTCGCTCAGCGTCTTGGTCGGCGCGGCGACCGGCGCCTTGCGCCGCAGGCCCAGCGATCGGCGAACGCCGTCCATGATCGCGGTCCCCAGGTGCAGCCCACGGATCCGTTGGCGCGCCCAATCGGCCGACAGCTCGTCACAGCTCATGCCCCAAACCTTCTCGGCGTAGGACTTGAAGAAGGTCGAGAACAGCGTCTCGCCGAAATGATTGCGGACCCAGTCGCGAAAGCTCTGGGGCTCCTTGACCGGCTTGACCTTGGCCCAGGCGAACGAGGCCAGGCACTTGGCCGCCATCCACGGGCCAAGGTTGGCCAGCGCCTGGAAAGGCGTAGAAGCGCCCGCGATAATAGATGCGCGAGCGGCGGGACCGCTCGACGAAGCCCTCGGGCAGGATCTCTCGCCACAGCTGGAGAACTTCGGGATTGCGCGAGAAGAACCGGTGCCCGCCGATGTCGAACTTCAGGCCCTTGTAGTCGAGGGTCCGGGCGACGCCGCCCACACGGGCCGCATCCATCTCCAGCACGATCACGCCCCGCCGGGCCTTGGCCAGGGTGTAGGCGGTCGTGAGGCCGGCCGGCCCGCCGCCGATCACCAGGGTCTCCACGTGCTGGCCCATCCGCCCCCCTCCAATGCCGCTTAGGCAAATCCCGTTTCGATACAGCATGGGGCGGCTTGGTTAAGGCCCTCTCGCAAGGCGTGGTGAAATGGTCGTTAATCGTGAATCGGGACGATTGGCCGCGCCTTGGACGCCAGTCCCAAGTCGTCTAGCCGACTCTCGCGCATCCTTCTGGCGGTCATCCGCGTTGTGGCGGTCGAGGGACCTTCACCGCGAGAACAGACATGGCTCGTCTCTTCATCATCGGCATGGTCGTCGGGGTCATCGCCCTTCCCGCCACCCTGGCGCCCAGCACGGCGGACGCCGCCTCGTGCCGCAGCCGCAAGGCCACCGGAACCGTGATCGGCGGCCTGGGCGGCGCCCTGGTCGGCAACGCGATCTCCAAGGGCGGCGGCGGTCTGCTGATCGGCGGCGTCGGCGGCGCGCTGGTCGGGCGCGAGATCGGCAAGAGCGGCTGCCATCGCACCCGCACCGTCTATTACGAGACGGGCTCGCGCGCCGCCCCCGCGCCGCGCAACGAGCCCCGCCCGGTGCGCCAAGTCTATTACGACCACATGGGCAATCCGGTCGCGACCGGAGAGGTCCGCAACGGGTCGTTCCAGCAGGTTTCGTCCGCGTCGAGCGGCGGCGTCTGCCGTGACGCGACCATCTCCTATTACGACGAGCGCGGGCGTCTCAGCCAACGCGCCGTCCAGATCTGTCCCCGCTAAATCGAACGGAAATTCCGATGATGATCCGCAAGTCCGCGATGGCCGTCATGGCTGTCGCCACCCTCGGTCTGGCCGCCTGCGAGGACCGTGACCACGACGGCATGGCCAATCCGAAGATCTGCGCCGACTTCAAGGCGACGCCCAGCGTGACGGCCGCGGCCGATCCGGCGACGCCGGTCGAGGAATGCGCGCGCCGCTGGGCCTACAGCCTGGCGGGCTCGCGCGACAGCGCCGAGGCCGTGGCCGATGCGGTGGTCGCCGCCTGCGCGCCGGCGCTGAGCAAATGGAACCAGGCGTCGCTGGGCCAGGCCGCGCCGGGGGGCGGCGAGCAGGCCCTGAGCCTGACCACCGGCCAGCCGACCAATCCCCTGGCCGAGCACAGCGCCTTCGCGCAAGGCCGCGCCCTGTTCTACGTGGTCCAGGCCCGCGCCGGCCGCTGCAAGGCGCCGCCGGTCAAGAACGGCGTCCCGGAAGGGCTCTAAGGGCCTTAGCCTGCGCGGGACGCCTGCTCCCACTCCAGGACCTCCGGCGTCTCCAGCAGACGTTCGGCATAGGCCCCGGCCGCGCCGGCGTCGCCATAGTCGGACGGGTGGATCTCGTAGGTCCGGAAGCGCGTCGCCACCGGCGTGAAGAAGGCGTCGGCGATCGACCATTCACCCAGCAGGAACGGGCCGCCCGAGCGCTTGAGCAGCTGGTTCCAGCGCTCGACGATCTTGCGGACGTCCTTCTGGGTGGCTTCGGAGATGTCCAGCTTGCGCGGCGTCGCATCCAGCGCCATCGGGCACTCGCCGCGCAGGGACTGGAAGCCTGAATGCATCTCGGCGGTCGCCGAGCGGCCCAGCGCCCGCAAAGCCGGGTCGCGCGGCCAGAGGTTGGCCTCCGGGAACTTCTCGGCCAGGTATTCGCAGATCGCCAGCGAGTCCCAGACCACCAGGTCGCCGTCCTTCAGCGCCGGGGCCAGCTTGCTGGGCGAATAGGCGGCGATATCGGCGGTCGTCGCCTCGCCGCGTCGCAGCTCGATCTCGATCTCCTTGAACGACTGGCCGGTGCGCTTCAGCGCCAGCCACGGGCGCAGAGACCAGCTTGACCACCGCTTGGTGCCGATCACGAGTTCCATGGCGCGCTCCTTTCGACGAATGCCGTTCGAACAACGCTTTAGCGCCTCGATCAGCGCGAGGAAATTAGCCTCTGGCGCTTTGGCTTCCGCTCCGTCACAGTCCCATCAAACAACTAGAACAAATGTTTGAAGGGAGAGAGTCAGGATGGCCGACGCGCGTGCGTCCGGCGGCGATCGGCCGCTTTATTCCAGTGGTTACAAGGCCGCGGTGCTGGGCCTGCTGCTGGCGACCTACACCTTCAACTTCATCGACCGGACGATCATCGCCACCATCGGTCAGGCCATCAAAGTCGACCTCAAGCTCACCGACACCCAGCTGGGCCTGCTGGGCGGGCTCTATTTCGCGCTCCTCTACACGATCCTCGGCATTCCGATCGCGCGGCTGGCCGAGCGCTTCAACCGCGTCACCATCATCTCGGTCTCGCTGGTGATCTGGTCGGGGTTCACAGCGCTCTGCGGCGCGGCCACGAGCTTCGCCCAGCTCGCCCTCTTCCGTTTCGGCGTCGGGGTTGGCGAGGCCGGCTGTTCGCCGCCCAGCCACTCGCTGATCAGCGACTATTTCGAGCCGAAGAAGCGCGCCTCGGCCTTGTCGATCTATTCGTTCGGCATCCCGCTGGGCACCATGTTCGGCGCTGTCGCCGGCGGCTGGCTGGCCCAGGAGTTCAGCTGGCGCGTGGCCTTCGTGATCGTCGGCCTGCCGGGCATCCTACTGGCCCTGCTGGTCAAGCTGGTCGTCAGGGAGCCCCCGCGCGGCCACTCCGAGATCGTCGAGCGCCCGATCGAGGCCGAGGATCTCGTGGTCGAACCGGCCGCCAAGCCGCGCTTCTCGCTGAGCCAGGAGTTCTCCGAGCTCTGGGCGGTGACCAAGATCCTGTTCGGCAAGTGGCCCGTCCTGCACATGGTGCTGGGCGTCACCATCGCCTCGTTCGGCTCCTATGGCTCCGGCGCGTTCGTGCCGCCCTACTTCGTGCGGACCTACGGCCTGGGCCTGGCGCAGGTGGGGCTGATCGTCGGCCTGATCGGCGGCTTCTCGGCTGGGGTCGGCACCTTGGTCGGCGGCTTCCTCTCGGACTGGGCCGGCAAGAAGAGCGCCCGCTGGTACGCCCTGACGCCGGCGATCGGCCTGCTGATCTGCACGCCGATCTATATCGCCGCCTATCTGCAGACCAGCTGGCAGGCCACGGCCCTGATCCTGCTGATCCCGGGCATCTTCCACTACACCTATCTGGCGCCGACCTTCGGCGTCGTGCAGAACTCGGTCGAGCCGCGCCGGCGGGCCACGGCCACGGCCTTGCTGTTCTTCTTCCTGAACCTGATCGCCCTGGGCGGCGGGCCGGTGTTCACCGGCTGGCTGATCGACCACCTGGCGCAGTTCAACTTCAACAATCCGGGTTCGAGCGGCTTGCTGCATGCCCTGGCCGGATCGTTCGGCGACGCGGGACCGGCCAGCTTCGGCGCGGCGTGCCCCGGCGGCCTGGCGCCCAAAGGCTCCGCGCCTGAACTCGCCAAGGCCTGCGTTAGCGCCATGGCCCGTTCCACCCAGCAAGGCATCATCGTCTCGCTGTGCTTCTACGCCTGGGCCGGCGTCCACTACGCCCTGGCGGCGATTGGGCTGGTCAAGCACATGAAGGACCGGGCGGGAGCTTAATCGCCCACTTGCCCCCTCCGGATGCTGCGCATCCTCCTCCCCCGGAGGGGGAAGAAGAGGCCGCGATCCTTCTTCCCCCTCCGGGGGAGGAGCGCGAAGCGCGGAGGGGGCAAGTAATAAGTCTCTTCCCTTGACTCGACGGCCCACCCGGCCGAAACGCCCGGCCATGATCAGCCGCTACGCCCGCCCCGAAGCCGCCGCCATCTGGTCCAGCCAGACCAAGTACAAGATCTGGTTCGAGATCGAGGCCCACGCCGCCGACGCCATGGCCGAGCTTGGGGTCATCCCCAAGATCGCCGCCGAGACGATCTGGGAAAAGGGCCGCGACGCGGTCTGGGACAGCGACCGCATCGACGAGATCGAGCGCGTCACCAAGCACGACGTCATCGCCTTCCTGACCCACGTGTCGGAAATCGTCGGCCCGGAAGCCCGCTTCCTGCACCAAGGCATGACCAGCAGCGACGTGCTGGACACCTGCTTCGCCGTGCAGCTGTCGCGCGCCACCGATCTGCTGCTGGAAGATGTTGATCTGGTCCTGGCCGCGCTGAAGCGCCGGGCGCTCGAGCACAAGATGACCGTCTGCGTCGGCCGCAGCCACGGCATCCACGCCGAGCCGATCACCTTCGGCCTGAAGCTGGCCGGCTATTACGCCGAATTCCAGCGCGCCAAGGAGCGCCTGGCGATGGCCAAGTTCGAGATCGCCACCTGCGCGATCTCGGGCGCCGTCGGCACCTTCGCCAATGTCGACCCGCGCGTCGAACAGCACGTGGCCGACAAGATGGGCTTGGCCGTCGAGCCGGTCTCGACCCAGGTGATCCCGCGCGACCGTCACGCGGCCTATTTCGCGGCCCTGGGCGTCGTCGCCTCGTCGGTCGAGCGCCTGGCCACCGAAATCCGCCACCTGCAGCGCACCGAGGTCCTGGAAGCCGAAGAACCCTTCGATCCGGGTCAGAAGGGCAGCTCGGCCATGCCCCACAAGCGCAACCCGATCCTGACCGAGAACCTGACGGGCCTTGCCCGCCTGGTCCGCTCGGCCGTGACGCCGGCGATGGAGAACGTCGCCCTC